>CAWKMH010000091.1:0-10110 GCA_963850515.1 uncultured beta proteobacterium | reverse complement strand
CGGTTGGCGCAATGCCTTTAAGCATGAAATCCTCCCAAGCCTTGAGCCGGTCGGGTGAACACCATATTGAAGTAGCGGTAGGGACCGAGCCGTTAAGCACCGGGTAAAGCAACGTATAGACAGTCACATCGTTAACGTTGGCCAATTCTTTTTCCAGACGCTTGCAGTAGGGGCAATTCGGGTCGGAAAAAACCACGAGCTTGCGCTTTCCATTCCCCTTGACTGCTTTAATTGCAAACTCCAAGGGGAGAGAGTCAACACTTATTCGCCGTGCATCCTTGATCTGCTGCAAGCGATCGCTGGTCAAGCTTTGCTTCGTTTGCGGATCAACGACATGGCCGAAAAAAAGGTAGGATGCTTTTTCATCGGTATAAAACAATTCTCCACCCACCACGACTTCGTATAGCCCGAGATAGGGAGTTTTCTTCAGGCTTTCGATTTTCTCCCCCGGGAAATTTGCCTGGATCGCTTTTTTCAAAGACGCCTCATCAGCAAAAGCCGTACCGAAAAGGAAGCACAATAGCAGCGAAGAGAAGACAAGATTTATGCGCATGATCTGATTGCTCCGTTTATGTGGTTTTGATGCCTGATCAGTTAGCCTGACGGTATGTGAGCCGATCAATCCATGGCTCGGCTTCAGCTCAATGCGTGCTGCATCAAACGGTCTTTTATGAGGGGTAGGCGGTTGGTGATTCCCAGTCCCTAGATTACGCAAGCGAATCAGTGTCGGGTTAGGATTGCTGAATAACTTCTGTAACCCATCAGTAACCAGTTCCATGGCCAGGATGTCTTCCTTGCGTGCCCGCTCATAACGGCGCAGCAACTGGTAATCACCGCAATCCGGTTGCAAGCCCCGCGCCATGAGGGTAGAGGCCAGTTCATGCGCATCGCGCAAGCCCAGATTCACACCTTGCCCGGCAAGTGGGATGAATGCCATGCGCGGCATCGCCAATAAGCGCAAGACGCGGCTGCACCAGTTTTTTCACGTGTACGAAATTCAGCGGAAAAGCAGCAGGCCGCGTGACGAGTTGCATCTCGCCCAGGGTGTGGCACGAAGCCTCAGCGACCTGCTGGCACAATTCCGCCTCAGGTAGACCCAGTAACTTGCGCGCCAGCTCTTCCCTGGCCGACCACACCATGGATACCAGGTTGTCGGGCAATGGAAGCAGTGCCAATACCCCGTCTCGCCGGAACCACTGGTGAGCGATATTATTGTGGCGCCGCTCGGCGTTGAAATTGGCCACCACGCCTGTCTGCTGGTAGGAATGCCGCACCACCGCGATTTCTGCCTGCTCGCGTACCCAGGAATTCAGGCCATCCGCGCCGACGATCAGCGACCCTTGCAACACATTGCCATCGGCGAGGTGCAGATCGGCATGAGAGTCCGCCCATGTTATCGAGATACATTGCGCGGGGCAAAAAATCTTGAGATGTTTTTTTCGGCGCTTGAGCGCCTCCCATACCGCAGCCTGAAGCTGGCGGTTCTCCAGGATGAAAGCGAGTTCCGGGAATCCGATATCATAAGCGCTGAAATCAATGCGTGCGGCGCTATCATCGCCAAACACGGCCATGTTGTATACCGGGCTCATCCTGGATTTGTCGAGCGTTTGCCAGACCCCCAGGTTTTGCAGGAATGTCGTGCTGCCTGGACTGATGGCATAGATTCTGCTGTCCCAACTGTCGTCGGCGGGTAGCGGAAGAGGCGGGCGCGACTCCACCAATGCTATTTTGAGGCCGCTGTCTTTGAGAGCAAGCGCCAGGCTCGCTCCAACCAGGCCGCCGCCAACAATAATGACGTCGAATTTCATGAAGGCATTATACAGGCGCTTTGGCTGGGGCGGGATGAGGTTGGGATATCATCGGACACTGAATATCATGCTGGAGTGTATTATGAAGCTCAGCTAAAGCCATCTTTTTTCTTCCTGCCAGATCATGGAGATAGCAGCGGGAAGTCCTTGTTAATCTTGACAGAGTCCCTTGCTGAAGGCAAAATTCGACCTCTTCGGCTTATACGTGGCGAATTAGCTCAGTGGTTAGAGCAGCGGAATCATAATCCGTTGGTCCCCAGTTCGAATCTGGGATTCGCTACCAAAAAAATATTCTTCATGATTACCGTCTATCGACGGAGAGCATCCAAGTAATCTTAGCATAGATTCCGGATTCGCCTAGTGCTACGCCCAAACCAGGATTGTGCGGCAAGCCTCTCTGAAATAAAGGTATTGCGTAGCTGCTCTCTGTACCGCATATTGCTGCATTGTTGCGCCCATTGGCAAACAGGGTTTTGCAAGCATGCTGTTTCAATACAGGATCAAGACAACGCAGCACAAATCGCCGCGCCCTGCTCGACCGCATCAATACCAACCTCAAGACCAAAGGACTGCCGACTTCCAGCCTTTTACACATGAAGATGCTCACTCCAGCCAAAATGGTTCAGGATTTGGGCTCTACATTGCATTGGAAATTGCGCGTTCACCAAGATGAGCTGATCGTCATCTCAACTATGGAAGAAACGAGTTTTACGTTTCGTATGTTCATATCCCCATGACTTGCGTCGTGTGTGTCCAGATCCTGCCCTAACCCTGCGGCTTCCAGATACTTTCTTATTAAGAACAACATGCGGATGAGCGAGAACGAAACGTATCTTCGAGCCTACCTTGTACCCAAAGAACGGACGCGCTTCGACGCGATATTCGACCCATTAGGAACAATGTGCATAGACGTACAGATCTTTTTTAAAATATTCAAGCAGGCTCAATTATTGCCCAACGAATCTCTCCGCGCCTATCTCGAAACAGATATAAAGTAAATATTTCCTTAATCCGTACTGAAAGTTTCTTGAATGCTGACAAAGCCTTATGACTCAAGCGAACGACGAAAAACACACTGCTGCAGATGCCGTACAACCAAGTCGTCCCAAATTCGCAGAAGGTGGGCTTCCAGATGCCGAGTTGGCGGAAGGCCCCAGAGATGCGTCTCTCGTTTCCGATTGTAGGGGTAGGAGCTTCCGCGGGAGGCGTCGAGGCTCTCCAGAAATTGTTCAAGTCGCTCCCTTCCGACCGTGGGGTTGCGTATGTCGTTGTCGTGCACCTGGCGCCGGACCACCCTAGTCATCTGGCAGATATTCTGGCTAAGAGCACTCCCATTCCGGTGGTGCAGGTTCTCGCCGATGTGGTAGTTGAAGCAAATAACGTTTATGTCATTCCGCCAAATCATTTCCTGACGTTGAGTGGCGGATTTCTGCGTATCCAGCAAATTCCCCAGCCTCGTCCACTGTCAAGAGCGGTTGATCGGCTCTTTGTATCACTCGCGGAAGAATTACATGAAAGGGCGATGTGTATCGTCCTGACAGGCGCAGACCACGATGGCACAGTCGGCCTCAAGGCCATCAAGGCGGTGGGTGGGATGGTCATGGCGCAACTGCCTGAGACGGCCGAGCATCGGGGTATGCCGGAGAGCGCAATACACACCGGCCTGGTCGACTACGTCCTGCCCATCGAAAATATGGGCGAGAAGCTCTTACAATATATCGAGCGGTCGGCTTTATGGCAGCCAGAGGTCGCTGCACCGACGGAAGACACCAAGGCATTGGCAGAGGTCGTGAATCTGTTGGCCACGCGGGGCGTCGGGGATTTTCGTGGGTATAAAGAAGGGATGCTCATGCGCCGCACAAAGCGCCGCTGCTGCATTGCATGGGTTGCCGAGTCTGGATGCCTACATCGCTTACCTGCGGAAAGACCCCCACGAGGTGCGCGCGCTTGGCGCGGATTTTCTGATCAAAGTCACCGAATTCTTCCGTGAGCCTGCTGCATGGCTAGCACTCGAGCAACAGATTTTGCCGCGGATATTGGAAACCATCGTCCCGGGAGAACCTTTGCGCATCTGGGTAGCAGGTTGCGCAACCGGGGAAGAGGCCTATAGCATGGGCATCACCCTGCTTGAGATGATGAACAAGGGCGGGCTAAGCATCAAACTGAATATCATCGGTTCCGATCTCGATGCGCCTTCCCTTGAGGTTGCCCGCGCCGGACGTTATCCTGAAAGCATTGCCACTGTGTTAAACCCGGAGTTGCTCGCTCGCTACTTCATCAGAAGCGACGATGGACAGTTTGTTGTTCGCAAGGCATTGCGGGAATCGGTCATCTTTTCTCAGCACAATCTCCTGGCCGATCCGCCGTTTTCCCATATGAACCTGGTCAGTTGCCGCAACCTCCTGATCTATATGAAGCCCGAAGTGCAAGACAAGATCCTGCGGATGTTTCACTTCGCGTTAAAGCCGGAAGGTTATCTGTTTCTGGGAAAGTCCGAAACAACCGGCGAGAATCACGAGCTCTTTACGCCTGTCGATAAGCGGCATCGCCTTTATTGCAGCGTGCCTACCGGGCGCAAAATTCCCGTCAAACTTCCGTTGGTGGCGGACACTTCGACGACGCGCCTGAGAAATCACCCCGGTGGGCATCGCCGCGCGCGTGTCGCACGCGGAACTGGTGCGCGAACTATTGCTAAGGCAGCGCTCTGCGACCGCTGTCCTGATCGATCATAACTCGCAGGTATTGTATTTCTACGGTCCTACTCATGATTTCATAAGGCAGCCGGAAGGCGCTGCGACCCGGGATCTGCTCTCCATGGTATCGGACGAAATGCGCATCGCGCTGCGAGCGGTGATCCACTCTGTTCGGAGCGAGGAAAAAACAGGGCGAGATCATCCTTCCCGCGCCGCCAGGGGAAAATCGCCAGTTGCGTGTCAGAGCCATCAAGGCCGGCGGCGACGAAAATGGCGGTCTTATACTCGTGACGTTTGAATACGAAGCGCTCGGCAATCAACCCGGCCAGATAATCGCCGACGCCGAATCGTGGGCAAAACGGCAGCTTGAAGACGATCTGCGCACTACCCGGCAGGACCTCGAGTCTACCATTCAGGCGCTTGAGGCGAGCAATGCCGAGCTCCGTATCGCTAATGAAGAAGCGATGTCCATGAATGAAGAGCTTCAGTCCGCCAATGAGGAGCTGGAAACATCGAAAGAGGAGATGCAGTCTGTCAATGAAGAGCTGAATTCCGTCAATAGTGATATGGAGCGGACCGTCAATGAACTGCGCACGGCTAACGACGACCTGTCGAATTTATTGGCAGGAAGCGACCTGCCCACATTGTTCCTGGACCGCGAACTTTGCATCAAGCGCTTCACGCCTGCCTCGCGCAGACTCTTCAGCCTTATTCCTTCCGATATCGGTCGTCCGATCGGGGATTTCGCTTCCCGGCTCGAGCCACAGAACCTGATCCAAACGGCACAACAGGTTCAATGCTCGGGCTCTGTGGCTGAAGACGAGGTTCATACGCCGGATGGATACTTTTACCTGCGTCGTATTTTACCTTACCGTGTAGAGGAAGGCCGTGTTGAAGGCGTTGTTGTTACCTTTGTTCCTATCGACGCGCTTAAACAGGCCGAACAGGAGGTGAGGGAAAGCGAGAGGCGTTTTCGTATGCTTGCCGACACTGCGCCCGTATTCATCTGGATTGCCGGCTTTGGCGGCCATCTGATTCGTCAATCGCCGTTTCGTCGACGAAACCGGAAAGGCGGTCGAAAAATTGCTGGGTAGCGGATGGCATAGCCTTATTCATCCAGATGATTTCCCAGCTTATCTTGAAGCATGCTCAAGCGCGGAAGCTGCATCCAATGGTTATGACCATGAGTTAAGGCTTCGCATAGAGCAGATGGCACCTATCACTGGATGCGCTTCGTGGGAGAACCGAGATTCGAGAACGAAAGGCTTGTCGGCTTTATCGGGTCCAGCGTCGATATTCAATATCACAAAGACGCTGAAGAACAACTCCGGCAAGCCGACCAGCGCAAGGATGAGTTTCTTGCCATACTTGGGCACGAGCTCCGCAATCCACTCTCTCCCATAAGCGGTGCGGCCCAGGTGTTACAATTCGTTAAATGCGACAGACAAGCGTCTTTCGTGGGCAAGGGAAACCATTATCAGGCAGGTCGACCATATGACCCGCCTGGTTGACGATCTCCTTGGATATTGCCCGACTTACGCGCGGGTACACTTACGCTGCGGAAGGAAACGGTAGATATGGCGGTCTATCGTTCATCACGCCTTGGAATCAACAAAGGCGGTGATTTGACGCTCGAAAGCAGCAGCTCATCGTCACAATCAAGGATGAGCCACTTTTTGTCAACGGAGATCCCGTTCGACTTACACAGATAGTCGAGAATCTTCTTACCAATGCAACTAAATTTACTGAAGAAGGCGGCAGAATTTCGCTGAATGCCTATCGGGAGGGATATGAGCTAATAGTTTCAGTCATCGACAACGGAATCGGTATACCTCAACAGATGCTGACGAAGATTTTCAAGCTCTTCATGCAGGAAGGACGTGCCGACCGAAAATCCAGCAGTGGGCTCGGTATCGGGCTTTCGCTCGTGCTCCAGCTGGTTTCCCTGCATGGTGGCACGATCAAGGCATTCAGCAAAGGGCCGGGACAAGGCAGCGAATTCGTCCTGCGGCTTCCACTGCTTGATACGGTGAATACTGTTGCGCCAATCCAGAGCGAAGCATTAGAATCCGGCACCGAACGGGTTCTTATCGTGGATGACAATAAAGATAGTGCCGATACGATGGCAATGTTGATGGCCACTTATGGATACGAGGTGCGCACCGCTTACACTTTCGAGTCGGCCCTACGCGAGGCAAAATCATTCTTGCCTTATGTGGCGCTGCTTGATTTGAGCAAGCCCGAACCCGATGGGCTGGAGCTGGCGAAACGATTTCAGCAAATGACCGAGACCCGGAAAACCGTTTTGATTGCGTTTAGTGGTTATGGACAGCCTGATGATCTTGAGCGAAGCAGGAATGCAGGGTTCATACATCATTTGGTTAAGCCGACCAATCCGGATGCGGTCCACAAATTAATTAAATCGATTCGATCAATTTAATCATGCCACTAGCGGCAATGATACGTCTTCTTCTTTCACTGTATGAAAGCTTTTTTATCCTAATCCGTTAATTTATTTCACTGCACATATTTTTTTCGTATTTTACTGAATCCGTGAATTATTCGCATCCCCCTGCACTTACCATGCAGCACGTTTCCACTACACTCCGCATGGATTCGACCACCAAAAGAATCAAGCGCAATTTATGGCGGACTCATGCGTGCGTTTCGCTTCACCCATCGGGAGACCCCTCCGTCACGATGAAATAACCCGAAATCAACAACCAGTAAGGCGTAGCCTGGCAGGCCGCGACTCAACCGCCGTTTACAGGCTGAATCAGCTTCACCAGAGATGCGGAATAAATCAGCGCTTCCGTGAGCCTCCTGACACGACCGGTTCGGCTACATGTCCAGGCCAAGCGGTTCTCGTAATCAGACTCACGCCGCCAGGCTTTTCCCCTGCCTATCCTGCTTCCCTCAGAGTTGCGGAATCCAATGCAACATGAAGGGATGGACGATATCCCAGACCAGCATGCCAATAATCCCCGCGACGGCCACGCATACCATTGCGGAGGCCAGCCGACCAATTAAAGCGCGGTTGTGTTTGCGTAGCACGAACGATAGACTGAACGCGATGCTCGTGAAGGATGCAAGAACGGCACCGGTGCCCGCAACGGTCGGCGATATGTTGCCTTGCGAGGCCAGCGTAGCCGCAGCGGCTACTGCGCTCGCGCTGGACATCAGGCCGCCGATGATGCTGACGAAGTAGAACCCCATGTTGCCGAATTGGCGCTGCGGTCACTGCCCCGACGATATGAAGCAGCAGAAATACGGCACCGTATTTCAGCGCTAGCGGCAGTGAGAATGGCAGCTCAAGTTTTATTTGCGGCGCCTCCTCCCCCGATCGCCGATCACGTCTGCGATAGCTCCATAACACCAGAACCGTGCTTGTGAGCAGCATCAGCACGAATGCAGCGAGTGAACCGACAAGGGCCAGTGGCGCAAGGATTAGCAGCAAGCACGCGTTGCGCATGACCATCGCGGTGGTGGCAAGCAAAATGCCCCTGTACGCCGACTCGACGAACGCACTCGACGACGGCTGCACGCGCGAAGATAACTCGATCACTGTGAAATTACTGTTAACCAAACCGCCCAAAAAGCCCAGAAACACCACGCCACGGGCACCATAGAGTTTCCACAGGATGTAATTCATGAAGCCGATGCCAGCGATCAGGATCACAGTCACCCAGGCGGCTCGAGGTTCAATCAGATTCCATGGGCCGACGGTACCCACTGGCAACGCTGGGTAGATTACGATCGCCAGAATAGCCAGCAGAAGCGCCGAGCGCAACTCGCTTTCCGTCAACCCCATGGAAAAGCCCGCAAGCCCTTCTTTCCAGGCGAGTAACGCAGTTGCGATCACCATCACTGCCGCCGGCAAAATTGTATGCCCCTGCCCGCACAGAATGCCTGCCATGCAGGTTACCAGCATCGCCGCCGACGTCGTCAGCTCTGTTCCCTGAGTCAACCCGTAATGCCTGCACGTTCAGCAACACCGTCAGCATGCCGACAAGTGCGAGGATGAGCAGCGAAAACGCAGTGCCGAGCGCACCGCCGAGCGCACCGAGAAGACAGATGAAACCGAACGTGCGTAATCCCGCTTCCTTGCCGCGTCGTTCGCGTTCCATCCCAATCAGCAGCCCCAGAGACAGGCTCAGCGCTAGACGAACAAGGATCTGCAGATATGGCCAATCTGCGGTCGGCAAAGCAGGAAAGGACTCAGCCATTAATTCTTCCTTTCAGGACCACTGTCGGAAGATTTGAGTTTACATGCAAAGTAACTCATTGAATATATTAAATATATTTCTCTGTAACCGATTTTAACTTGCCCCAAACTTCTGACTTTTGTCAGAAGTCCGCATATGCATGCAGGGAAATGTATTGGCCTTCAAAATCCTCAAAATCTTCTTTTACCCAGTCACTTTTTCGATGCGATTCTTCAAGTCCGACAGGCCGCTGCTACCGGCAATTGTGCCTCATCTTCTTTCGCTGTATGAAAAGCTTTTTGTCCTGATCCGTTAATTTATTTCAAGGCACATATTTGTTTCGTATCCCATTGAAGTTGAATAGCGCCAGATAGAGCGCTACGGCGGATGACCAGTGTACGGCACCGTACAGACCGAGTACGAGAGAAATGACATTCTATGTTCCTCCTTAATCTCGAAGGATAACACGATGAAAACAATTAAACTTTTGATGGGTATGTTTATGATCGGCGCGTTGCTGGCGCCTGTTGCGAGCTTTTCCGCAAGTCACGACTCGGATTCAAGTATGGGCGAATTTGTCAAGGATTCGGTAATCACCAGCAAGATCAAGGCCAGGTTGGCCGCCGAAAAGGATGTCAGCGCGATGCATATCATGATTGATACAGATAAGAATGGCGTAGTGGTGATGAGCGGCACAGCCAGAAGTCAAGCTGAAATCGATAAAGCGCATTCGATCGCGCATTCTGTCGATGGTGTCACGAAGGTCATAAATCACATAAAGATCAAGAAAGAGCATTAGGCCAGGTCTGCTCGCGCCCTAACGCCATCAGGAATACAACGGCCGGGTAACCCCCGGCCAATTTTTTTGTCATGAGTTGAGGGAGAACGGCCTAGCCTACCTGCTTGACCGCTCGTACTTAACCGACTACCAACAATTCCGAGTCTGGACTATTCTCCCCCAGAGATTTAAAGATTTAAATGGCAGAGGTTATTGGCAGTCTGCCACCTCGTCTGTTGATTAAACCTAAATCCGGTAGTTGGACGGGGTGGAGTGTGCGGTTTTTGGGGTGCAGGGCAAGGCGCAACGACGCGGAATGGTGCGACCGCGCAGGGCGGAGCAGTGCCTTCCGCAGGAAGGTGCGACCCCGCAGCGGGATGCGGGCGCCTGAAACGCGGTCGCGGCATCCCCTGCGCTGCCCGATCCCCGCTTCGCGGGGCCCCTCGTGCGACGCTCCGAGGCGCCCCATTCCAAGGAGTTGCAACGCGCCATGCGCCACAAAAACTGTGCAATCTGCCCCGTAGCGAGCTCACCCAAGGTGAGGGTCAAATAGCACAAAATATTGTTATTAATCATAGCTATAACCTGATAAATGAGCGGTCAACTGCCGGATTTAGGATTATAGG
>CAWKMH010000090.1:0-12999 GCA_963850515.1 uncultured beta proteobacterium | reverse complement strand
AACAGCGCATGCCCTGGCGTGAAGAACATCGGAAAGCCGTGTGCGGGAAAACCGCATGCACGGTTTGATGAGGGAGGGCAGGCGAGTCTCTGTCCTCTACTCTACCCATCGGTATTTTGTCCTATCCGACCCGCGCCTTCCATCCGCGCGATCTGGCCTTCGTTGCGGAGCGATGCAGTATCTCCATGGATGACGTCCGACTCGAGGACTGGAAGCGCGTGGCGTCGGGTTCTGGTCGCTGACCGAAGCATCGACACCACCACATCGGGTGGGCGGCTCATTTTCCACGTGTTCGGCGCTGGGCCAGTTCGAGCGCGATCTGATCCGCGAGCGCACCAAAGCTGGGTTGACCGCAGCAGCCGCACCGACCGAAAGGGTAGGCGTAAGCCGGTCGTCACCCCCGACAAGTTGCAGCGGGCGCGGGAGCACATTACCAACGGGCTGAACGTCCGCGAGGCTGCTGCACGTCTTAAGGTCGGTAAGACCGCCCTATACACCGCGCTGCAAGCGATGAGTGCAGTCGAATCGGGAAAGACGGCATGAACATAGAACATAATAGAACATATAGGCTAAGCTTCGGGCGTCTCACCTCATTAGCTTCGGAATATTCGATCTGAGAGAGCGAAGCATTGGATTTCACCATAGCCATAATAGTTTGAAAGTGGTCTCAGCCTCCCCCTGGGCGGCTGATTTATCCCCTTGACTAATGCCTTCAGTTCGTTGTTCGGATTTTTTTTCGCTAACCACCTGCACTTGACCCGACGAACCGCGTGCTGTCCCCTTTCCGAGAACATAACCAGCAATTGCCGCCAGCAATGTGCCTATTTGTTCGTTTGAAAGTTGCCCCGCAACCCCGAGGATCACAGCGGCAAAGATAATGACGACAACGGCGGTGAACTCGAGCATGAATTCCGGGCCACGGCCGCGAATGGCCGAGAAATCAGCGTCCCCCATGGCTTGCTTTGCCAGACCTGCTGCTTCTTTTTTTGCCTTTTGGAGATCTTCTTCATACCTCTGATGTGCCCATGCCTGCGCCAGCCTTACCCACTCATCCGTTTTTTTTAGAAAGATATAACGTTGCCGAAAGTATTCCTTCGATTTTTCATCCCATTCTTTTCTGGCGGCTACAACCTTTTCTAGATCTTCGGTGGGACTCGGAGTCCCCAAGGATCATACATGCTGCGGAATCCATCTCCGGATCCGGGACGAGGATTCCCGGATCCGGGAATCCTATTCACTCCCCCACTTACCATCCCTATCTCAGGTTCAGGTATCTCCATAGTTTCTTGTTGTATATTTATCAAGTCATACTCATAGTGCAGCTCTTTTGCGAGTTTCGAGATCGTCATCCGGCTTCTCCGCGGATGACCCTCAACCCACCGCTCTCCACGCTCGGTCTCCCCACGAAGTATCTCATTCCAATACTTGCCTCGCTTCCATGCCGCATCAATAGGAGCGCGGAGACGAGAGGTCTCATTGAACTCGATCGTATCCCGAAACAGCATTCCAAAGTACGAAGACTGCTCGACCTTTTGCCACCACCGAAACAGCAGGTAAAACAAGATAACCATCAAAATGACGATTGCCAGGATAACCACGAAGTGATAGTCCGTAAGGAGGGGTAGCGCCTTGGGCGTTTGATCAGCAGCAGAGGCAATTTCAGCAATTACGAACCAGAACGTGGCTGAGGTCATAATATGAAACGATCGAATTTTGTTCATTACGCGCGGCATTTTGACCCCCTACCTTGTGAAGTGAGAAAGAATAACGGCGAGAATAGATCATCGGCGAATTGGTTCAGTTGGCGCGAACGAGTGCTAATCACATGCTGAGCACATCTCTCATTTCTGCTGTACGTTGAGAGATCATGGTCCGGGCTATCAACTTTCAACCAAAATGGGCAGTTCATAGGCCGGATGTGCTGTTCCTCTCAACTTTTACATTAGCACACCGGGAAATCTTTATGGCATGCCCCATCGAAATGGCGGCTGATGACACGAGTGTTGGGTCTACCCCACAGGCTGTCAACGAATCAGGCTCTACGTGCTGCGTACACCGGGCCTTTAGGCCCGGTCATCCTCTGCTTCCGGCCTTGGCCGATCGTTAACTGTATTTCCTAGGAGTCTGTCGGACTTTCTTCTGGATACCGGGATAACGTGTGAATTCTATGGGGTCAGACTCGCTTGAATCAACTTAGCTATATAGTTCAATAGGATCTGGTTTATAAAATGGTGTTGAGCTGAAATTCGGCTGAGGCCGTATGCTCAAGCGTGCGTGCGGAGCGTGGCCAATAATCGCTGAGCTTACTATTGTCTGCTTCCAGTGCTCCAGATCGCCAGAAACTTACCGGGCGTCGAAAGAAAACAAATCAATATCCCGATCTTGCGACGCTGAAGCTCATCTTAAGTGTGTTAGCATCTGACAGATAATGTCAGAACTTTTAACTGGAGCGAGTGGCGGACCAAAACAAACTGCTCGAAAGCGGTTCTGCATATAAATGATTGGCGAAAGCGGTGTAAAGCGATTCAATCCGATTTCTGGAAGTGCCGGGATTTAGAATCTTAAGATATCCTTTGGGGTGCCCGTGCTGTGCGCCCAGCAACTGCTAGTTTGTTGCACTCCGGATTTGAATACGCGCCCTTATTGATTTTTAAAGAGGATGGAATGTAATGAGTTCTAAATATATTGTATTTATTATTACCCTTAGTGCCGCGTTGACTAGCTGTGGTGGTGGGGCTCCCGAAGTAAATTCAACGAATTGTTCTGGCGTAGGAATGCAGTCGGTACTTACAACTTTCGACAGCGAAGCTGAGCGGCAAGCATTTATTGATAAATGCCAATCTTTTGCAGCAAAATAAAGCTCGGAACAAACTGTCGAAATGAGTACGGCCGGTATCAACCGGCCAAGAATTAATGATCAAATCTGAATTTTTTCCAGCCAATGACTAATGGTACTGGATTTTCAGTAATTAGCGCCTGAAAACGGTTGCGAGATTACATAATAGCGACCACGATTATTCCTCGGCACGGGACCTAAAATATAAGATGTCACTGCGACGCCTAATGCCGCCCCGTGCCTGCTTCGATTTTTCTGCTATGTTCGGTTGTGCTGGACTGCTGACCCAAACCTATTCAAATGTGTGCGGAGGTGCGAGGCGCGATAAGAAGTGTCAGGGGCGTGACGAAAACCCCGTAGCGTGGATGCAGATGGACCACGACGCAGATTTCGAGTAATTCAAGGTTCAGCACACGGTGCCAAGCAGCTATCTCACCCAAGAAGAAGCCGATGCGCAGCACAAGAGTCCGCAACATCGGCTAATTGAATAGTTCAGTTCTGAGGTCTGCATATGTGGTCAGAAGGTATTCCTTCTCGGCATATGCTACTCAGGGGTTTTAAGATAGTTTTATTTCCGCCCGCCTCTTGGCATAAAGTACCAAACAGCGACGGCACCTACACCTACTATGAGAATTGCCAGTTCCATGATCGTCTCCCTAAGGGATGTTTAGAAAATGATCAACTTACGAACCCTGCCGCACTCCCTCAGTGTGACCTTCAGCCAGCTCAAAAATAAATCATCCTGAGAATGAAATGCACGCAAAACTTTGACTTCAGCTAAGAGAGAAAATTCCCACAATAAAAATGCTGTTATTAGTTTTCCTTTTATTTTTCTATTTAATAGTGAAAAAAATCGAAAAAAGCTGAGTTGAGTAAAAAATACAAATAGAACGGAGCCAAATGTTCAATTACTTGAGCTATTCATCCAATCGCCATCGCACGTGCATCAAGCGCGGCTGATAATTTCGTACTGGAATATGGGCCTCAATAACCTGCTTGATCGCTTCCACCTTGATTTCTGGCTGGGTTAAGATCGGAAAAGGTTGTCCGGTCATCGCTCGGACTGTAGAAATCGCCTTGTCTGACATAGTTTTAGTTTTCGCTTTCACATCGCTGTTCGTCCAGCCTTTACCTCAATAGAGAATCGAAGGCAAAAAAGCGCCAGAGGGCTGATTATAGAGGCCAAGGCTCATCAGCGTCGCAGGTTGAACGATACGAAGCCCGTGCTGCAAGCACCAGCGGAACAGTTCACCGTTGCGCGAGGGAAGGAGAAAACCAGGCCCTACGAAGACGTCTGCGGCTCCGATGAGGGCCTTGAGGTCCTCATTGCTTTCTCCCACGGCATGCCCCATGAACCCGATTAACGTGGCGTAACCGGTGATGCGGCCAGCGTGTTCAACCACGGTGGCGGTGCCTTGTTCGATTGCGTGACGCAATTCCTGACCTCGATCGTGGCCATGGATATTCAGGCAAAGATGATTGCAAGCATCCATGTCGCTACCATGACCTGCCCGGACTTCGTAGCCCGGGATACTAAGCTGAAGCGCCGGTCCTTGCAGGTTTGCCAGTGGCTCTCGTACCTCGAACCCCAGTTTGGCATAGAGGGCCAGGGAGCGGTTATGATATGCCGCTTGCACCAGGCGGACGCCGCTGGCCCGTTTCTGCCTTGCGCGCTCCAGGACGTTTTCCATCAGGTGTCTGCCGAGGCTACTGTTTTGTACGTCCGGCGAAATCGTTAACGGACCAACACCCGCAATGACAGCATTTTCCCAAATGAAAATTGCTGCCCACGATCCGCCCTTCACTCTCGGCGATCACCGAATACACGTCCGGACGGGACAAGAGCGACGAAAAGAGATCACGCGCCACTTCAAATGAAGGAAAATCCGATGGGAAATTATGCTGCCCGGAAATCGACTTGAACGCCTCATAGCAGATCATTCCGGCTATTTCCGCATCTCAGAGGGACGACCACTCTTATTAAATTGCAATGTCATGTCACCTCCGATAATAGTGAACAACCATAATTATTTGTGATACGGTCCCTCAGGTCCAGAATTAGCTGCAGAAGCCTCATGCCGCACCGCCCGCCTCAGCGTTCCTCGCATTCCCTGGTACACCTCCGACGCGGGCAGCAATCGCAACCTGCTTTATTCCAGAGGGTGAAACGGTTTTGCTCGTCGCTTGCTCCTTTGCGCCGCAGAGTGCTGGGAGTTAGAATCCTTTAAGGTATCCTTCGGGACGCTTGTGAGCTGCAAAAGCAACTGCTGGTTGTTGCACTCCCCATTTGAATCCGCGCCATATTAATAATTTTTAAGAGGATAAAATGTAATGAGCTTCAAATATATTGTATTTGTTATTGCCCTTAGTGCCGCGTTGACTAGTTGTGGTGGCGGAGCTCCCGAAGTGAATTCAACGAATTGTTCTGGTGTAGGAATGCAGTCGGTGCTTACAACTTTCGACAGCGAAGCTGAGCGGCAAGCATTTATTGATAAATGCCAATCCTTTGCAGGAAAATAAAGCTCGGGACAAGATGCGACATAAGTACGGTTGTCATTACCAGCCAAGAATTAATAAAACTGTAAGATTATGCAGCCAACCTTTTAGTTAGGTGGCATCGACGTACTGGGAAGTTATTCTTGTTCAGCTGCAATGGCGTAAACTTCCCACACCGACCCCGCAGTAACCCTTGCGGCCACGCCCTCCAGCATGTATGCAGCGGGTGGACGTATGAGCAGCAAGTAAAGCGGGTGCACAAGGTGCGGTGTTTGGTTCTTTGCTACGGTAAGGTCTCGAATCTCGCGTACCGCATCGACATACCCTTCGCGTGTGCATACTGATGGATCGAATGACTGATTCATTCTGTAAAACGGCTGATATGGCCGGAGTCACCTGAATTGGCTGCTGTCCCTTGATTGCGAACACGGTAGGCAGGAAGCGCGTGCCGTCAAGGCCTGCCAGGGCAGCCGCATGCGTCAGCGGTGGCTGCCGAGAAAGGTAGACACCCCTGATATCGCTTTCTTCAGGCCTGCATTCGAGCTGCATGATGATAGCGTTCTTGGGTAAGGCGCGTAACGCCGTGACTACCGAATCAATCTGTCGATCGATAGAGGTCCAAAGTACTGGTCAACGCCAGCTGTTTTGCCAACAATGAGCCGCCCAGCACCGCGAGCAACATATTCGACAGGGCTCCACGGCGGATCTGGATATCGGTAGCCGCCAAGCCCAGTAGCGCGATCGCGACCGGCATACGAGAATCGACATAGAAACCGGAATTAAGCGAAAACGGAAGCGCAAAATAAAGCAAGGCTAGAGCCGCGAGGCCGGGCCAGAAGGACCGCGCCACGCGAAAGCGAGTTGCAGTGAGAAGCAGCAGCCCGAGCGAAACTGCGCCAAGCACGAATGCCATATCGCCAGCGAGCGATCCGGATGTAAATGCTTTGGCCAAGCCGAACATCTTGCTCTGCCAGAAGTTTATCTTATAGGCGGCGGAGCCCACATGATTTGCCGACATTGCCAGATAAAGGAGGCAGGCCGGAATCTGTTCGAGCCCGTAGCCTGCCATTCGCCTAAGGCCTATTCGCCGTTCGATCATGGCAGCAAGGCCCACGCCGGTCACCATAACAGCATATATGCCGAACGCAAATACATGGCACATCAAAAGCACCACGCCTGCACATACCCCAAATACAGTACGCCATACCCATGCGGATCGTTCAAGACGCAAGCGGATGGCCAACGCCCAGAGCATCAGTGCAAGGCCGAAGACATAGCTGAAAAAACCTAATATCGAAACCAGATTAAACAGCAAGAACGATGAGGCAAGTGGCAAGGCGCTCCACCGACCAATGACAACCCGGTTCAGCACCAGTGTTCCAGCCAGCGTCAACACCAGAGTAAGTGCGAAGAACACTCGTCCGGCGGCTTCCGGTTCGAGAGCGCTAACGAGGCTAATACCGACGATATCGAATGCCATGTTTGGCAGAAGCAAGGTATCCAGCGAGTAAAAAGACGAGCCAGTCCCGGTGATGATGAGATCATGCAGAACCGCGATCCGGGCGATATGAGCAGCCGAATCGAGCAATGGCAAATGCTGAATGCAGAGCACAGGCAGAATAACGAGGAACGCTGCGGCAAGGGTTAAGGCATAGACGGGTATATGCCGCGGCACGAAACGAGTCACCCCTAAATTTTCAGTTGTTGTTGTTTCAGTTGTTGTTGTCAAGGGTTCTCAAAGCAGATTGCAATTGTGCTTATCAATAGCGGAGCATAAATGTACCAAATGGCGTGCCAAACGTGTAAAAAAAGGAAGCCTCTGCACTCGCTGCCTTCCTTCTTCGGTGTGACGGCGTTACATTCCTACAAAAGCGACTGCCTGGCGCATTCAAGAAAACCGAAGCAATCGACGGACTAAATATTGCTTCGATCCGGTACAGAAGCAGTCTGGATTAGCTCGGTCTTGAGTTCCAATGAGCGTGTGCGCCACAACACTGCCAGCAGGCTACCCAGCAAGGAATGCATTACCGCTGAAACCGCGCCTACGACAGGCGCCAGCGGCAGCAACGGAAAGGCCTGCTTGGCCAGCACGATGGCAAGCCCCGAATTTTGCATGCCGACCTCGATCGAAATCGTACGGGCGCGTCTGGCGCTCGCAACCCAGAAGCCAGGCGAAATTATAGCCGAGCAGGAAACCCCCTCCATGTAGCAGCGCAACTGCGAGAATCAATTCGAAGCCATGGATCAGTATGGCTTCTGCATTGGCGGCAAACACCACGGCACAGATGAAGCACACTCCGATCACCGACAACAGCGGTGCCATCGGCATCACGCGCATGACCAGGCGCGGAGCGTAGCGGTTGAGCAAGATACCCAGCACGACGGGGATAATCACGACTTGCAGGGTTTGCTTGAACAGTAGCCAGGTATCCACCGGGACCATGGCTCCACGCAAGGAATTGGGTCAGCAACGGCGTGAAGACGATAGCCGCCAGCGTGGAGCAGACTGTCATCACCACTGAAAGCGCCACATCCGCCCCTGCGATATAGGTCACCAGGTTGGAAGCCGTGCCGCCGGGGCAGCAACCCACCAGGATCAGGCCTACGGCAAAGTGCGGCGGCAGGTTCAGCGCTTGGCCACCCCCCAGGCCAGCAGCGGCATGATCGAATACTGGGCCGCAAAACCGATCGCCACCGCCCTCGGCATGCGGGCGATTCTGCGAAAATCCTCAAGCGTCAGCGTCAATCCCATGCATAGCATGATGAAGGCCAGCACCAGCACCACGACCGATCCCTGGTTCATAGCCATGAACCGCTCCGGCCAGCACAGGGCGGCTGCCCCGGAGAGAATCATCCAGAGCGGAAACAGAAGAGTCAGTCTATGGAGCATGAGTGTGGGCAGTAAACGGACCTTCAGCCTTCCAGGCGGAGCAGATCGTGAAAATAGCAGTGTGTGGTGCTGCGCGTGGCGACTGATCAGCCGGGTGGAGTTCAAACCCGCCTCTTCCGGCCATGTCCTGCAAGGTTGGAGAGGCATTCGGGGTAATCGTGGTCCCGGACATGTGCACAGGCTTCCTCCAACTGATCCTGTGGCACCTGCAGTCCATTTCTCGCGCATGAATCTCAAATAACCGTCCAGATAGCTTTCCCGGTCCTGGTTTTCCTCGCGCACGACATCCACCATCACCAGCCAGCCCTTTTCCGAAAGGCATCGTCCGGCCGCGTGAAAAAAACGCGCCTTTTCTTCAGGCATCAGATGATGAATCGCAAATCCTGTAAAGATGACATCCCAAGTTTTTTCGGTCGACTCAACCGCTTCAGAAGTCCCCATGGGTCAAAATGACCTGGCCGGGCAATTCCGCCAGATACTCACGCGCCTCTGCCAATGCCGCCTCGGATAAATCCACGCCTTCATATATTGTCGGGGGGCAGCCGCTTCAGGCAGGGCGCAAGGTAGCGCGCATTGCCGCAGCCCAGATCCAGCAGTCGATAATTTTCGTGATCATCGCGCTGCCAGCAGATCCTCGATACCGCTATAGATTTCCCGTGGAACATATAGTTGTGCTCCGTGATCAGGTCATAGAGCGACCAGGAGCGTGTGAAGATGGTGGTGGGTTCGGCAGAAGTCATGAGCTGGCAGTTAGCAGTCTGGATCGCACTTTACAATATACCGAGGCTCAAAGGTACCCCTATTGCCATACCGATCAACGTTGAGCTCCAGCATCAAGCGATTCGAAATTATCGATAAGCGGATTTTAGGCTTTCTTGACGCGCTGGTCGGAATGACCTACAAAACATAGTGGAGCAAGGGAATACGGCATCGAAATCGAATGTTTTTTGTCCTGCCGGATAAATGCATAACGACCATTCTTGATAAAAATGAGGCAAAAAATATGTTGGAGCACATCTACTACCATATCGGCATAGTCGCCCGTGATTATCAGGAAGCCGCTGAGCACTACTCGAAAGTACTGGACGTGAAATTTACCGAACCCGCAGAGAGTGTCCTGTATATCGAAAATCCGGAAACGCAGCAGGCGGAAACCATAAAAGTGGCCGCGATGTACTCCCGGAATCGACCACCCTATGTGGAACTGCTTCAAGCCAACGGTAACGGAATATTCTCGGAAAAAAATACGGGCAAATTCTCTACTTTGGCATTTGGGAATCAGATATAGAAGGCAGGATAGAAGAATTAAAGCAGCAAGGTATCGGCATTGATGCGCTTCTGCGTTCGGAGCCTGGCAAGCGTGCTCACGCGATTATTACCGCACCCGACAAGATGGGTGTGCGTATTGAATATGTAAGCACGTTATTGCGACCCGTTATCGACGCGTGGGTGCTCACCGGCAAGTATCCGGGCCGGCAGCATTAACATCAGGCAGAGCCGTTCACCAATAAGGTTTTCGGGAAACTCTCCACCAGCAGCTTGCAATTCGCCCATCATAGACGTCGACATGCGCTTTTTGCCGAAAAGTGCAATACTTTTCCGGATGGTCACCGCAACATTCCGGTTCTACGAGGAACTGAACGATTTTCTCGCGCCCGAACGACGCAAGCGCGAATTTGCCTGCCCTTGCGCCCGAGCGGCGACAACCAAGCACATGATCGAAGCACTCGGCGTGCCCCATACCGAGGTTGAATTGGTGCTGGTCAATGGAGAATCGGTAGGGTTCGAGCGGCTATTGGAAGATGGCGACCGTGTCGCCGTTTTTCCCAGGTTCGAGATGCTCGACATCACCCCCATGTTGCGCGTGCGGGAGCAGCCCCTACGCACGACGCACTTTATTGCGGATGCTCACATGGGCGGGCTCGCCCGGTTACTGCGCATGGCAGGCTTTGATACGCTTTACGATAACAACTTCCAGGATAGCAAATCGAGGCTATCGTTGTGCGCGATGGGCGCATCCTGCTTACGCGTGACCGCGAACTGCTCAAGCGCCGCACCATCACCCATGGGTGTTACGTACATGCATTGAAACCAGCGCAACAGTTTGTGTGAAATATTCGACCGGCTGGACCTGGCCGAAGCGTCGGCCGTTTACGCTATGCCTGGAATGCAATACGCATTACATTCCATTGACAAAGCAGAAGTGCTGATGCGTATTCCACCCTTTGTACGCGAGCGCTTCGATACTTCAGCACTTGCGATACTGCCGGCGTATCTTCTGGGAGGGTTCGCATTGGCAGCGCATGCTTGCGCCTTTGGATGGTGCATGGCGGGCAGCCAATTCCTCATCTGTAACGATTTATATAGGCTATTTTTGAAACTCTGAGCTGGCCTCCGATCGAATTTCAAAAGCTTATTGTCGCGCTGACATTGACACCGGGACAGCTCTTCGCGTTAATCCTCCCGTTCGAATTTTTCGATGGATATGGTAGGATTGCATCTAGCCGGGTCAGCGTACACATCGTGCCATAAGTTAGGAATTTCTTGTTTCCAAGTTGCTCCAGGTTTACTTCGAAATCGGGTCGTTAGCTCAGTTGGTAGAGCAGCGGACTCTTAATCCGTAGGTCGAGCGTTCGAGCCGCTCACGACCCACCAATAAAACAAGCGGTTAGACTCATCGAACTGCTTGTTTATTTCATTGCTACCATATTGCTACTTTATACTTTACTAAAGTAGGCGTTTCCTTAGGCGATCTGTTGACCTCGTGTTGGGAATTGGAAACCAAAAAAAACTTGAGCGGACACCGCCCTCCGCCAGACAGGCCGGAAACAGGCGGGGTGCAAGGCTATTACTTTTGTTACCCACCATTGAGCCCACCACTCTAACCGAGGGCATTGTATTCTTAATCTACTTTAACCGCCTCAACAGCCGTCCAGAACCTGTAGTGGTACTTACCCCACCTTCGGTTCATGCGCTGGCATTTAAACCGGTCCTTCCGAATACCGGAAACTCGATAATCGTTTCCTGAAAATCGTCCATTGAGATCTCGAATTTTTAAAAAAATTATTAAGGATAAGCGTGCGCAAAGCAACCGCCGAGCGCGAGTTTTGACAATTACCCCAGGGACTATGCAGCAATGCTGGAGCCAGAGGAATAGACGGGTGTTATTTTCGAGTACTGAACATGGTCGATAATGAGCGATAGCAGTAGTTTGAACGATCCATTAAAGATGCGAAGGAACAGAGCACTATGCCCCTGATTGCAATTCAAGAACGAGAACTCAAGGGCATCTCACCGACGTGGAAGCAGTTCCGTCACTTCTGAAGACGCGCTACAACGCCATCCTCACTCACGACTCGGGCAATACAGACAGCGCCCCCAACCTGGATATTTACCCTTGGGCAATCAGTTTGCTTACAGGTCGCGGTCCGCATGAACAAGTACCAACCATCTTTGTATCTCCTTGACAAGACACTGGATGGCCGATCACTCAAACCGTTGCTCGACAAACTGGCCGAGGTGAAGAAGCGATATATAAACCCCAGCGAGCCCCGCCCTAACAGTCTTCGCAGTCGGGAGCATGCGCCCTATCTGATACCCAGCGTTACCCATCCTCTTCTTCTTGTATGGCCGAAGCCGGGCTCGCTAGAGCGGTTCAGATCTCTGTCTCCCTCAGCCGTCCTCGTCTTCCGTGATTTCTACCCCGTCCGCTTCGCTTAATTCAAAATTAACGGACAACAGTACTAAACGGAGCGTCAGCCCTGACGAGAAATTACTTGAGCAGCTCGACCGAAACTCAGCTACCGGCCGTTCTGGTGAAGAGCTTGCGTTGAATGACGAATTGATGCGTTTAGTGAATGTCGGTCTCCAAATCCTAAAAAATATGTCGAGCACGTAGCACAAACCGATGTCGGCCGGGGTTATGACATCGCCTCCACTGGCCGGCAGAGGAGCGCTATATTGAGGTTAAGACCACAACGGCGGCGTCCACGAACGATTTTTTTCTAACTGAGAATGAGCGGCAGACTCTAGCAGGCCTTGGGTCAAAAGCTTGGCTGTATCGGGTCGTATTACAGAACGACTTAAGCAGCGGAAGTATTCAACGGGTTAAGGATCCCATAGGACGAATACGAGCCGAGGAGATGCGGGCGGTCGTATGGCGAATTTCGGTTAGCGTACTTACCCCAGAGAGCTGATATAACATGGCATTAAAAAAAGAAACGTTGGCACAAATCCCCCTATTCACAAACCAGACGAGACCGTATGGAGCTTAAATCTGACACGATGACCATCCAACAGCTGTTGGAGCTAAAGAAAAATAGCATGTTAGTAGTAAATCCAGAATATCAACGCGCCGCAGTTTGGTCTGATAATCAGCAAAAAAAATTGATCGACAGTGTAATGCGCGGTTATCCCTTACCGCTTATCTACCTACACTATAAAAAGAGAGTCATTGCTGATATGCAGAGCGAGGGGCTCGAGATCATCGATGGTCAGCAGCGGATTAACGCATTGTATAAGTTTGGCGAAAGTGCACTAAAACTATTCGATCCCATTAGAGACGATAAGACCGCGCGATTTCCAATTTCATCAAAGCCCTACCTTGTGAATGGGCAGGCTGCGACTTTCTTGGTCTGCCTGCCCATTCACAAGGTAGGGCTTTGATGAAATTCGGAAATCGCGCGGTCTTATCAGTATTTAATGGGATCGAATAGTTTTAGTGCACTTTGGCCAAACTTATACAATGCATTGATACCCGCTGCTGAGCCATCAATAA
>CAWKMH010000089.1:0-13048 GCA_963850515.1 uncultured beta proteobacterium | reverse complement strand
AATTGTGCAGGGTTTTTCCATTTCAGCACCAGCGCGGGCACGACAGGGATTTCGCGCTCGGCCAACTCCTGAACGGAAGGCGTGCTCTTCCAGATACTGCGGCATTCCGTCCAGCGTTCGGGGCCGATAAAATTTTGCCACCAGCGGCGCGCTCTCTTCCATGAGCCGATCTGGTAGACACGGTTCTCGTAGCTGTTGAGCGCCCCAACAGGACGGCCATCGCTGCGAAAGCCCACGCTTTCCAGCGCGTTCAACACACAATCGGGAGGGGGGGTAGCAAAAATTTTGGGGCGGGTTACTCGTTTTTATCACTGCCAATCACTCTGGATGAGACGGTGCCGGTTTTCTTTTTTTTACGGGGCGGGAGTCGCGGTACTGTCACTGTTTTTCAAATCGGAAGGACTATACCGTAAACGACTGGTGAGTGGCTACTTGCGGTATTCGTATTCGGGGAGGTGAAATAATGGTGTCTGACCCTGAGGGCCTCCCCGGTTGCTATGAGGTCGAGAACCGATGGATATTCAGGCGTCTATCGAGGAAAGCTCCATAAAACTTTCGATACTGGTGCCCTGCGCGGGCTTGTCGATCGGGAGATGTCGGGTCCATACCAAGGCCATAGCCCATGCATACTGTGCCAGGTTGGCGAATTTCGGCCCCTGGCGTGCCCGAACCACCTTCAAAAATCCGGTTTGCTTTCTTTTCAAAATACAAACCTGCGGCTTGAATTTACGCTACCACTGCACTATGCATAATAAACATGGCTGATATGAGACGAGGTATGCCGATATCGGATTCTATGCGTCGTTGTTCTTTGGTTCAACAAATTTTTGCTTTAAACCCAGATAATCCATTAGGACGCGAGATGATGGCGAGGCAGGTTGCGAGACAGTTTTGCCGGTTGAGAGAAGTCCATAGCTTGGTCTATGGACACTCGCCAGGTGACAAAATGGCGGCGAAAGGCCGCAAACTGACCGCCAGCACTGGCGTAGGCTCGCAGAGCCGCCTAATGAATTATCTGGGTTCATAAACTTGCCCAACCTTTTCTCTTACGGCGCCTATGGAGATCATATCGCCTCCGAGCGATAGCGCACTACCTAAAAAATATCATCTGTGCCAAGCAGGTAGCCTGATCATCGCTATGCGGTTTACCATTGTTATATAGTCAACCTGTACGGCCAACTGCTTCTTCATTGGAGTCAAATAAATGGATAAAGGCGTCTGTGTGATGTCGGTGCCGGTCCTGGTAACGGCGCCGCCATCGGGGCCCGATTTGCCGCGGATGGCTATCGAGTAGCGCTTTGCGCCCGTAATAAGAGAGACTGAATGAAATCGCCGGAGAAGATCAAGGGTTCCAGTGCATTTCCTACGATGTCCGGGATACGGAGGCCGCATCCGGAGTCTTCGCGCAAATCCGCCAGCAGCTCGGTCCGGTAAATGTCCTGGTATACAACGCCGGCGCAGGCGCTTTTGCACAATATCGACGACGCTACGCTGGAAAGTTTTCAGGATACCTGGGAAGATCAATTGCAGCGGGACTGTTTCGCACGGTAAAAGAGGTACTTCCCGATATGCGAGCCGCCGGAATCGGCCATATCGTAATTATTGGTGCTACCGCCTCGATTAAAGGCGGCGCCAACTTCGTCCCTTTCGCGTCTGCAAAAGCGGGCCAGCGGGGCCTCGCACAATCATTGGCAAGATATCTCGGGCCGGAAAAAATTCATGTCAGCTACGTGATTCTCGACGGAGTCCTGAATTTGCCGCGAACCCGGCAGCAGATGCCTGACAAGCCTGACGAATTCTTCATGGAACCTTCTCAGATAGCGGAAGCCGTTTACTTTCTCGTGCAACAGCAATCACAGGCCTGGACATTCGAACTTGATCTTCGGCCTTTCGGAGAGAAATGGTAAAAGGGGATTGCTCGATTAGAGCGAAAAGCAGCAGCAGGTTTATGGGGCGCAACCGGAGGAAATCAGGAATTATGACGGCGTAGCGATCGTGCCTGGCGAATCGAAACCGCTTATCATTTACCATGTGCCACTCAATAGCTTCTCTGCCCAAAACAGGCCGGAAACCGTTTTATTGTCGGATATTTTCCCCGTTTTTACCCACTCCAGTGCCGTCGACAATCCCAAGGTGAACACCTCCAGATGTTCGCCGTCATCCAGGCTTGCGCCCTTGAAGGTGAGGCCTTCCGCAAAGTAATAGATCAACTTCTCGTCCGAATAACCGATACAGGGATGCAAGGTGGTGATATAACGCCAGCTTTCCGCCGTGTAGCCTGTTTCCTCCAGCAGTTCCCGTTGGGCACACCTGAGCGGATCTTCGCCGGCATCGATTTTTCCGGCAGGCAGTTCATAAAACTCCCGCTGCAGGGGATAGCGATACTGGCGTTCCAGCA
Source organism: uncultured beta proteobacterium (assembly GCA_963850515.1). Classification (GTDB taxonomy): domain Bacteria; phylum Pseudomonadota; class Gammaproteobacteria; order Burkholderiales; family Nitrosomonadaceae; genus Nitrosospira. Next base: position 10,650 of record CAWKMH010000089.1, on the reverse strand, counting down.
CCAACTCGCCATTGTCGAGCAACGGTATGATGACTACCGCGCCGGGATGCTTGATGTATTCGCGTACTGCGATTTTGCCGTCAGGCAACCGGGCTTGATCCGCTCGCACATGGAGAAGCTTGCCATCGTACACATTCTCGCTGCTGAGCGTTGTTTCCGTAAGATCGAGGTGTGGTTTGGGCATAAAAGCAACCTTGAAAAGTAATGAGCTGGAAAATAAGCAGTCAACTACCGGATTCAGGATGATGGGTTCGTTTCATCCGGAGGGCTATATGCTTGCGCTACCGGCGATTCTAGTCGCCTCCTGTTCAATCAGCCTCTCGGATGGGAACCAGGCACTGAAAAGGCTACCTTTGCCGAGTTCGCTGACGATATCAAGTTTCGCATGATGGCAAGTCAGCACATGCTTGACAATGGCGAGGCCCAGTCCGGTACCCCCCGTTTCACGCGAACGCCCATGGTCAACCCGATAGAATCGTTCCGTAAGACGCGGGATATGCTGGGGTTCAATGCCCATGCCGCTGTCCTGAACGGAAAATACGCCTTGTCCATCGTGCATTGCCCAGTTCAAAGAGATATCCCCCCCGCCAGGGGTATAGCGGATGGCGTTGCTGATAAGATTACCGAAAGCGCTACGCAATTCGTCCGTGTTACCCAATAATTTCGTGCCGGTATCGAGATTGAGGCTGATGCGGTGGCGCCCGGCACTCAAGGATTGCGCTTCATCATAAAGCTTCCGTAACATTTCGGGAACATCGACGTTCCCTTCCCGGGCCATGTTTTCCGTATCTTCCAGCCGCGACAGCGTCAACAGGTCCTCCACCAGACTTTGCATTCGCCTGGTTTGATCGGTCATCAGCGCCAGCGCCCACTTTGCGTGTTTCAGGATCTGAATCGCCTTCTTCCGACAGTGTTTCGAGAAATCCGCCAACCACCGTCAGCGGCGTGCGTAATTCGTGCGACACGTTGGCGACGAAATCCCGGCGCATGGTCTGAATTCTTTCAAAGCGCGTCACATCACGGCTGAGCAGCAGTTTCTGTTTATCCCCATAAGGCACGAGCTGTAGCGAAAGAGTCAGTCCCTGATGCCGGGACTGCCTGATTATCAGTGGTTCAGCGTAATTTTGGGCGGCAAGGTATTTGGTGAATTGAGTTTGACGCATCAGATGGGTAATATGTTGACCCGTATCAACACTTAGCGTTGATGCCCAAATGTTTTTCGGCTACGGGGTTGCACCATTCGATGCGGTCTATCTCATCCATGATTACCACGCCTTCCGGCATGGCCGAGGTGGCGCGTCGCAGAAGCTCCAGCGCGGAGCTGATTTGTTGATGTTTCTGGCTTTGGTCACGCTTCAGGCGAGTCAAGCGTGCAAACACATCTCCCCATCTTCCGAAACCGGCAGGTAATCTGGATTCTTCAGCCTGAAGCCATTTGTCGAGTATCGTCAATTGACGCCAGTGATAAATGACCAGCAGCAGCAGCGCGACATTATAGAGGGCTAATGTCGCGAGAGTACCCAGCATTGCCAGGAGTAGCCCGGTTACAACCGTAATCAGGACCAGGTTGGCCGCCATGCTCCCGGAAACGCTCCCAGAAACTGGACACGTGAGCTATTTGGAAGAATAAAGCTGGATCATTACGACCCATGCTCGCCGTCAGCACCGCGGAAAGCCGATAGCCCGATCCCCTCACCGTCTGCACCAGTCCATCCTTGCTGACTGTCTCCAATGCCTTGCGTAATCGGCGGATATGCACATCCACAGTGCGATCCTCTACAAATACATGATCTCCCCATACTTGATCGAGCAGCTGCGAACGGCTGTATACCCGCTCGGCGTGAGTCATCAGAAAATGCAGCAACCGGAATTCGGTAGGACCCAGCACTACTTCATTGCCGTCGGCGGTTACGCGATGAGCAGCCGAGTCGAGGTGCAGTCCGCCGATCTCGACCATATCGTCGGCTGCTTCGGGCGAGCGCCGCCGCAGCACCGCCTTGATTCTCGCGAGCATCTCACGCGGAGAGAAAGGCTTGGTAATGTAATCGTCGGCCCCGATCTCCAGCCCCGGCCACCTTATCGCCTTCTTCTGCGCGAGCCGTAAGCATGATGATAGGAATTGTTTTAGTGCGCGCGGTGCGCCGCAGCACGCGGGCGAATTCGATTCCGCTCATCCCCGGCAGCATCCAGTCGAGCAGCACCAGATCCGGTAGCGCATCATTGATTATTTCCATGGCTTCTTCCGCATTTCGTGCGGAAAAAACGATATGTCTTGCCTGCCGCAAACTATATGAGATTAAATCCTGGATCGCCGGTTCATCTTCAACCACCAGTATTGTCGCTGCCATCGGCACATTCCTTCTATTCGTGATTATTTCTCTTCGATTTTGATTGTCCTTATATTGCGATGATATGTAAACAATATTGCGGTTTCGTGACACTTGCATCCTCCCCTGCCGGAATGCAGAGCGTTTTCCAGGTCCTGCCGCGCTGCCAGCTTTACAAGATCAGGATAACGCGGTAGTCATTGACGTTCGTGCGGGTTGGGCCGGTAACGATCAAATCATCAAGCTGCTGAAAAGAACGTATAAGAATCGTTACGGGCAAGCAATGTCGATGCATTGATTCCCGCCTGGCTTGCACGGTATAAGGAATCCGGCGTGACGATCGCGCCGGCATTGTTTTCCGTTCCGTCTATGCCATCAGTATCGCAGGCGAGCGCATGAATATTCTCTGCACCATCGAGCTCAACGGCAAGAGATAACAGGAATTCAGTATTCCGTCCGCCACGTCCGCGATGGGTGCTATGGTCACCATAGGCGCCATTTCGCTTTTTACCTAATGTAACGGTCGTTTCGCCGCCTGAGATTAGCGCTAACGGGGGTCTCCAAGGGTGCCCATATCGGCGGATTTCCCTGACCAAGGCTGCGAAGACCCTGGCGACATCGCGCGACTCGCCGGTAACGGAATCGCCCAGTATTACAGCGGGAATGCCTTGAGTGCGAAAATATTCCGCAGCGGCCAGCAGCGACTCATGCGCGGTAGCGATCACCCGGTTTTCTACGCGATGGAATACCGCATCGCCGGGTTTGGGCGTCTCGCCAAGCTTGCCATTGGCGCCTGCCAGCAATATTTCCATCACGGCATCGGGTGCCTGGATGCCGTGATACTCGATGATTGCGAGCGCATCCGCGTAGGTTGTGGGGTCCGGTGCGCAGGGGCCGGATGCGACATGGGTTGGATCGTCCCCGTTACGTCGGAAATTATCAATGCCAGTACTGGCGCACGGCTTGAAGCTGCAAGCCTTCCTCCCAGAGACAGCGGAAAGATGCTTGCGCACAGTGTTGATCTCTTGAATTGTCGCGCCACAGTGGAGCAGTTCCGCGGTGACGGTTCGGAGATCGCCCAGCGATATACCCGCTACCGGCAGCGATAGCAAACTCGACCCGCCGCCGCTCAGCAAGCAAAGCAGAAAATCATCCGTACCGAGTTTTTTTACTTCCGCCAAAAGATGGCGTGTGGCTTCTTCGCCCTGTTCATCGGGTACCGGATGTCCGGCTTCGATAACCTGGATCCGATCGAGCGGCAAGCCGTGACCGTAGCGGGTGAGGACGATGCCATCCAGCGTCGCATCTTCCTGCCAATGTTTTTCCACTGCCAGCGCCATCGCCGCCGCAGCTTTGCCTGCACCCACCACCAGCGTCCGGCCTCGAGGTAATCGGTGCAGCAATGGTGGCGGCAAATGCCGGGGTACTACAAGCAGGGGATCGGCTGCGCTGACTGCGGCATGAAAGCTATTGAGCAGAAGGTTGCGGGCATGCTTATGAACGCCCATATCCACGTTGCCGCTGCTGATTATGAGTTGAGGAACTGAGCGCCGTTTTCAGGTAGCGTCCGGTAAAGCTCCTCTCGTCCGCTGCTATTTGCTCCGGCGTCCCCTGGGCAATGATCTCGCCACCGCCTCCGCCGCCTTCGGGGCCGAGATCGATAATCCAGTCGGCGGTTTTGATCACATCCAGGTTATGCTCGATGACGACTACGGTATTGCCATGGTCGCGCAAGCGATGCAACACTTTCAGCAATAGATCGATGTCCTGGAAATGCAGGCCTGTAGTGGGCTCGTCCAGAATATAGAGCGTGCGGCCGGTGTCGCGTTTGGAAAGTTCAAGCGACAGCTTTACCCGCTGGGCTTCGCCTCCGGAAAGCGTGGTCGCGGACTGGCCCAGGGTGATATAGCCCAGGCCGACATCCAGCAAGGTTTGCAGCTTGCGCGCCACGACCGGCACGGGGCTGAAAAACTCGCGTGCCTGTTCCACCGTCATATGCAGAATTTCGTTGATGTTTTTTCCCTTGTACTGGATCTCCAGGGTTTCGCGGTTATAGCGCTTGCCATGGCAGACATCGCATGACACATATATATCCGGAAGAAAATGCATTTCAACCTTGATCATGCCGTCGCCCTGGCAGGCTTCACAGCGCCCGCCCTTGACGTTGAACGAGAATCGCCCGGGCCCATAGCCGCGCTCGCGTGCCTGCGGAACACCGGCGAACAACTCCCGGACTCGGCGTGAACAGGCCGGTATAGGTGGCCGGGTTTGAGCGCGGCGTGCGCCCGATGGGGCTCTGGTCCATGCTGATGACCTTGTCGAAAAAGGCCAGTCCATCCAGATTCTGATACGGCGCGGGCTCTGCGGTGCTGCCATATAGATGGCGAGCGGTTGCATGGTAAAGTGTTTCGTTGATGAGCGTGGATTTGCCTGAACCGGATACGCCGGTTATGCAGACGAATAATCCGACAGGCAAGTTGAGATTGACGTTCTTCAGGTTATTGCCGGATGCGCCTTCGATCCTGAGCCAGCGATCGCTTTTTGGTTCGGTGCGTTTTTCCGGCAGCGCGATGGCCAGTTCACCCGAAAGATATTTACCGGTGAGTGAGCTGGAATCCTGTTGAATAGCCTCGGGTGTTCCCTGTGCGATGATCAATCCGCCATGCTCTCCCGCACCCGGGCCCATGTCCACCACATGATCGGCGGTAAGTATGGCGTCCTGGTCATGTTCCACCACGATGACGCTATTGCCGAGATCGCGCAGATTCTTGAGCGTTTCCAGCAGGCGTCCGTTGTCCCGTTGGTGCAGGCCGATGGAAGGCTCATCCAGCACATACATCACGCCGGTCAGGCCTGATCCGATCTGGCTGGCGAGGCGAATGCGCTGGGATTCTCCACCGGACAAGGTGTCGGCGGAACGGTCCAGCGACAGATAATCCAGTCCGACATTGTTGAGAAATAATATGCGGCTGGAAATTTCCTTGACGATTCTTTCCGCAATGGCAAATTTGTGCCCCGTCAGTGTTACCTGATCGAAAAAAACCTTCGCTTCCTTCAGCGGCAACGCGTTGATTTCATAAATAGCCCGCCCTCCTACGTGGACATGGCGTGCTTCGCGGCGTAGGCGGGTTCCGGCACATTCAGGGCAGGTTTGGGAATTGAGGTATTTCGCCAGTTCCTCACGCACGGCGAGTGATTCGGTTTCCTTATAGCGCCGCTCCAGATTGGGAATGATGCCTTCAAAGGTATGCTTGCGATAGTTGCGTCTACCGCTCTCGTTCAAATACGAGAACAGGATTTTTTCCTTGCCTGATCCATTCAGAACAATGTCCTGAATATCCTCGGCAGCTGTTCAAAGGGCACTTCCAGATCAAAATCGTAGTGGTTGGCAAGGCCCGCCAGCAACTGGTAATAAAACTGATTACGCCGATCCCAGCCCTTGATCGCGCCGGAAGCCAGCGACAGATGCGGAAACGCCACGATCCGTTTGGGATCGAAGAAGGTGATTTTCCCCAGGCCATCACACTTGGGGCAGGCACCCATCGGGTTGTTGAAGGAAAACAAGCGGGGTTCGAGTTCCGGCAGGGAATAGCTGCATACCGGACAACTGAACCTGGCCGAAAAAAGATGCTCGTGGCCGGAATCCATTTCCACTGCCAAAGCGCGTCCGTCGGCATGGCGCAGCGCGGTTTCAAATGATTCCGCCAGTCGCTGCTTGGAATCGGGTGAGACTTTAAGCCTGTCCATCACGACTTCCATCGTGTGCTTTTTATTTTTTTGCAATTTCGGCAGCGTCATCGATCTCATGCACTTCACCGTCGATTCGCAGCCGCACAAAACCCTGCGCGCGAAGTTCATCGATCAAATCCATCTGCTCGCCCTTGCGCCCCACCACCAGCGGCGCGAGTATCATCAGCCGGGTTTCCGGCGGCAGCTTGAGCACATGATCGACCATTTGCGAAACGCTTTGCACTGTCAGCGTGATGCCATGATCAGGGCACTGCGGATCGCCCACGCGCGCGAATAGCAGGCGCATGTAATCATGTATTTCGGTGACCGTGCCGACGGTGGAGCGCGGATTATGCGAAGTCGCTTTTTGCTCTATGGCTATGGCGGGAGACAGGCCCTCAATCAGATCGACATCGGGTTTTTCCATCAATTGCAGGAATTGCCGTGCATACGCCGAGAGCGATTCCACATAGCGCCGCTGGCCTTCCGCATAAAGGGTGTCGAACGCCAGTGAAGACTTGCCGGACCCGGATAAGCCGGTAATGACGATCAGCTTGTTTCGCGGCAAATCAAGACTGATGTTTTTGAGGTTGTGCGTGCGTGCACCGCGAATTTTTATGAGTTCCATCGACTGCTTCCATTGGTCCGACGCCTGTCATTGCATGTCATCACCTGAGTCGAGGCTATCTGAGTGCCGGTCAAACCTGTTAATATACTCAACTTTCCGCATTTTCCCAATCTGATTCATGTCCGTCTCATCACCCCCCGAGAAAATGTCGCCGATAGAGTTGCGCGCTACCGCCGGCCTGGCGGGTATTTACGGGCTGCGCATGTTGGGAATGTTCATCATTCTGCCCGGTATTCGCGTTTTACGCCGAACATCTGCCGGGGGCGGCAACTATACGCTGGTTGGCATTGCCCTGGCGCATATGGGCTCACTCAGGCGATACTGCAAATTCCGTTTCGGCTGGCTGTCCGACCGGATCGGCCGCAAGCCGGTTATTTACATGGGCTTGATCCTGTTCGCCATCGGCAGTTTTGTCGCTGCCTCCGCCACTGATATTTATTGGGTAATTTTTGGCCGCATCATTCAGGGTGCAGGGGCGATTTCCGCGGCGGTGATGGCGCTTGCCGCCGACCTTACGCGCGAAGAGCACCGCACCAAAGCAATGGCCACGATCGGCATGACCATAGGTGCTACCTTTGCACTTTCGTTGATTATTGCGCCGGCACTCAATCGTTTGATTGGCGTGCCGGGAATTTTTGCCATGACCGGCGTGCTGGCACTGCTGGCGATGGTGGTGGTTTACAAGATCATTCCCGATCCGGTAATCAGCCGTTTCCATTCCGATACCGAAGCATCCGCCGGACGCTTTGGCAATGTGTTGCGTAATCCCGAACTGCTGCGTCTGGATTTCGGCGTATTTGCACTTGCACGCGGTACTGATGGCGCTGTGGCTGGTGGTGCCGTTATCGTTGCGGAAGGCAGGACTGGCGGCGGACTCATCACTGGCAGGTATATTTGCCGGTACTGGTCCTTTCCATGGTGCTGATTGTTCCGGCGATCATCTATGGCGAAAAGAAAGCAAAGCTCAAACAGGTGTTTGTCATTTCGGTGGCTGTACTGCTGGCGAGCCAGGTCACTGCTGGCGTATACATTCGATTCGCTATGGGGAACACCGCGGCGCGTTGCTGGTATTCTTCACCGCCTTCAACCTGCTGGAAGCAACCCTGCCCTCACTCATTTCCAAGATTGCCCCGGTAGGCGCGAAAGGCACCGCTATAGGCGTCTATAGCAGTGTCCAGTTTCTTGGCGCGTTTATTGGTGCAACCGCCGGCGGCTATTTGTATCAGCATTATGGGAGCTCCGCACTGTTTGCGTTTTGCGGCGCCCTTCTGACATTATGGCTGATATTTGCCGTTACCATGAAAGCGCCTGCTGCTGTGCGTACCAGAATGTACCACGTGCAGGAAATGGATACGGGCAAGGCCAGCGGGCTGTCGCGCCAGTTGGCAGCGCTGCCCGGCGTGCATGAGGCGCTGGTGCTGGCGAGCGAAGGCGTGGCTTACCTGAAAGTGGATATGAGAGGTTTTGACGAAGCAAGGCGTTGTTCAATTACTTGGGGGGAGAAGCGTAATGGCATCAGTCAACAAAGTCATACTCATTGGCAATCTCGGCAAAGATCCTGAGACGCGTTATATGCCAAATGGCGACGCGGTGACCAACATCACTTTGGCAACCACGGAAACCTGGAAAGACAAAAACGGCGAAAAGCAGGAAAAAACCGAATGGCATCGTGTCACCTTTTATCGCAAGCTGGCTGAAATCGCCGGCGAATATCTGAAGAAAGGCCGCCCGGTATATGTCGAAGGACGGTTGGAGACGCGTAAATGGACCGATAAGGCGGGCGTTGAGCGCTATACCACCGACATCATCGCCACGATATGAAAATGCTGGGCAGCAAACCCGGCAGTGGTAGTTATGAAGCAGGCGAGAGGGAAGAAGGCAGTTTCGCTCCGAGTACATCTGGCAGTAAACCTGCCGCAAAAGCAACACGGGGTTTGATGACATGGATGATGATATTCCGTTTTGATTGATGCGACGGATCAGTTCCGGCCGACTAAATGCGTACCCGATTCTGACCTGAATCAGGCATAATTTCCAGAATGACATCCGCATTAAAGATTTGCTTGCTGTGTAGAGAAATCCCTGGTATTAACTTTTTGCTTCCAGCGAATACTTCTTTTGCTCGATAGCGCAGGTGGCTAACCCTGACCATACCGTAATCATACTTTGAGGAAATATATGAAACTGTTTCTGCTTATTGTTACGCTGTTTGTATTTACTGGCGCAGCCTACGCGGCTGTCAACATCAATACCGCAACCCAGGCCGAGCTTGAAACTCTTCAGGGAATCGGGCCGGCCAAAGCCAAGGCCATCATCGATCATCGCAAGAAGAATGGGTCTTTTAAATCGGCTGAATGATCTGGAGAAGGTCAATGGCATCGGGCCCGGCACGCTGAAGCGGTTTCGCAAGGACATACGCGGTGGAGTGGCGCCACCACGGTTAAGAAGGAAAATAAACCCGCTGCCAGGGAAGTAAATAACAATCCATGCTAATTGATCGGCAGGTTGAATGGACTTTAGCCGCGATCCATCGTATCCATTGGCCGATGGGTTGACGCTTCGCTTCACCCATCTCTACCTTCCTTATACGTACGTTTCCACTGCCGGCGCGTGCGATAATCCGTCATGATCCTTTCGCAAATTGACATCGTCATGTTCAAAACCATAGAAGATTTTGTTGGCAATACGCCTCTGGTAAAACTCAAACGCTTGCCGGGGAATACCAGCAATGTTGTCCTCGTCAAGCTGGAGGGCAACAATCCTGCAGGTTCGGTAAAAGACCGTCCGGCGTTATCCATGATTATGCACGCGCAGGAGCGCGGCGATATCAAGCCGGGCGATACGCTGATAGAGGCCACCAGCGGCAACACCGGCATCGCGCTGGCGATGGCGGCGGCGATCATGGGTTATCGCATGGTGCTGGTGATGCCGGAGCATCTCAGCATTGAACGGCGGCAATCCATGAAGGCGTTCGGTGCGGAAATCGTGCTGACCTCCAAAGAAGGGCAGCATGGAAGAAGCGCGCGATGTGGCCGAGCGCATGCGCGACGAGGGGCGCGGAATCATCCTCGATCAGTTTGCCAGCCCTGATAACCCGCGCGCGCATTACGAAGGCACCGCGCCCGAAATCTGGCGCGATACCGGAGGTAAGATTACCCATCTGGTGAGCAGCATGGGCACCACCGGCACCATCATGGGTTGCTCCCGATATTTCAAGGAAAAGAACCCGGAGATCCAGATCATCGGCGTGCAGCCGGAAGAAGGCTCCCAGATTCCCGGCATCCGCAAATGGCCGGAAGCCTATCTGCCAAAAATCTATGATGCCAGCCGGGTAGACCGCATCGTGCTGGTTTCCCAGGCTGAAGCCGAGGATATGACCCGGCGGCTGGCGACTGAGGAAGGGATTTTTGCGGGGATTTCATCAGGAGGTGCGCTGGCGGCGGCGCTCAAGATTTCTGCGGAAACCGAAACGCGACGATCGTTTCTATTGTTTGCGACCGCGGGGATCGTTATCTTTCTACAGGTGTTTTTCCCGCCTGAGTATCGTAAACCCATGTGCGTTATGCGGCCAGGACGGTCTGTAGTCGGCCTGCAATCCGGCGTACAATATGCGGTACACGTAAGCCGTGATTGGCCGGATGAATAATGGTAAAGCTGTTCGTCATAATATTGCCAGCATTATTCATTGGTACCTTATCCGCATATGCCGGTCCTTTAATTACCCTTTCCGCCGATGATGTTCATAGTCCTTTTTTAAATGCGAAAGGCGTTCAGGTCAGCGTGACTGGCCCGCAGGCATCATTGCTGGAAGTAAGGGTGGACGAGGTTGCGATACAGGGGAAAATCTGGCGCAATTTGCATTTTTCCTGCCATAAATTTCAGGTTGCGGATGACTGGATCCGCTGTGAGGATGGCGTGCTGAAGCTATCCCGATGGCGCCGCTACCTGTATCGTTTGATTTCTCTT
>CAWKMH010000088.1:0-4609 GCA_963850515.1 uncultured beta proteobacterium | reverse complement strand
GCAGCATATTCCGCTTCAGTGAGAAGACGGGACTGCTCATCCAGTACCTTAGCGTGCTGCCTGACCCGCTCCAGGACCGCGCTACGCAGATTCAACCATTCCCGCAGCGCTGCGGGTCGATGGACAGGCAAGTTCGCTGCGGAGAGCCTGGCGAGCCAAGCCGACTGAGCCTGCTCTTGCGCCAGTGCATTGGCTTGCTTCAACAAAATAATTTCTTTTAATCGTGCTTCCATTTCAGCGACACGTATCTCGCACTCAGCCACTTTGGTGGCTCGCTCGGCACCTTCGCGCAACAGATCCGCCTGGCGGTCCGCCTCGTTCTGCGAATTCTCGAATGCTTCAGGCAAGGGGTGGTCCGGATCAAATTGGGCGGCAAGCGATTCCGGATTTTCGCTACGTTGAATAAATGCCTTGCGTATCAAATCCCAACCATGGTCGCGATGCACCCGGGCTGCGCGCAAAGTTTGTGCGGTGACCACTTCACCCGCCGCCGCAAATTCATGTTGACGCCGCTGCTGAGCTTTCAGGTCGCGCTTGAGCGCTGTTTCCTCCTTGTGCAAGCTATTGATTTCATTTTCAAGCCGATCGAATTCGTTTTCCGCAGAGGTTATTTCCGCCGCCAATAATAGCTGGCTGCCTTGCAGTTGTTCCACGGTAGAGAGCCCAAGGTCAGTCAAGCCCTGCCGCACCCGCCGCGCATGATCCTCTATTTCGCCTTGCAGCTTTTCGTGGCGCTTTGTGAAATCACCCATTGCTCGTGCCGTATGCAATGCTTCTTCAATTGCTTGCCGCGAAACCGCATCCGTCATTGGCCGCTTGTCTTCCGGCTGCTGTTGCAGTTTTTTCTGAATGTCCGTAACCCGCTCGTGGCGCGAACTCAAACGTACTTCCATGGTCATTGCACTGAGCAAGATGCTCATTCAGCATCACCCGGTCGGCCATAGAGGGAATGGCTGCCAGCACATCATCAATTGCACGATCTCCTGCAATTTTGGCTGTCATCGCAGCCAGCGCGAGCCGGCCGCTATCGGCCTCAGCCTGGGTTTTCCGTAATTCAACATACGTATAACTCGCCGCATCCCGATCTTTGATCAGGCGCTCAATCGCGGCGGCATGCCTCAACAATGCTGGCTCGATCATGAGTTGCGCCTTTTCCTGAGCATATTCCACCAACTCGGCATCCGCCTGGGAAATAGCCTTTCGTGCTGCCTGCAGCGACTGTTCGGCGGCCAGGCGATTTTCTCTTGCATCGGTAGGTAATAACGGGACCTCCGTCAAGCCGTTCAGCGCAGCCAGAGCGTCATCATATTGCTTCAGCAGGGGTTGAACTGCCCGCAGTTCAGTCAACTCGTTTTCCCTGCGCCGCAGTTTAACCAATCGGTCCCTCAGTTCAGCGAGCTTTGCCTTTGGCATCCGCATGGGCGCGCTGGCGGTCTTTCCATTCAGCCGGCCTGGTCAACGCCTGGCGATAGGCGCGCCTGTATTCATCAATCTGGAGACTGGCTTCGTTGAGAGTGGCCTGCTTGGAGCGTGGGATAAAATAGCGGCGGCTATCCTCCTGTAGTGAAGCCAATAGCGCCGTTACACCTCGCGTTCCGGCGCTGGCTTCGAACAATGCCGAACCCAGCTCGCCATCCGCGCTCAACAGCAGCTTGCCGCCTTCGCGCAGGCGTTCATGATCGATCCCGAACATAACCTCAAACTGTTTCCGATCCAGCCCTCCGGTCAGCGCATGCTCAACGGCGGAAGCGACGGCGGTACTGCCGATCGGCTTACCGTTTCCTGGATCGGCATAGAGTAGTGTTCTGCTTGTTTCCTTTGCGGCGCGCCAGGGCAACGCGCTCACCGGCGGTATTCGCGAATACGCCTCCGAGCAGTATACGGCTGTATTCATGAATGAAATCGTCCGTGCTACGCGGGTGGATGCCAAAACGCAGGTCGCCCATCGCGCGTAAAGCCGATGACTTCCCGGCCTCGTTCGGGCCATAGATCAGGTGGAAATTGGCGGGCGTCGCCGCGAAATCCAGTTCGCGATCCGTGAACGGACCGAAGGCGGACAAAAACAGCTTCTCTATTCTCATCGGCCGCCACGTCCATCGGCACCATTGGCACGTTCCACGTTCAGGCGCGCCAGCAACGTTGCCTCGGCATCCGCCAGCAGGCTTCGCAGCGCGGCCGGATCATCAAGCCGGGGAAGACTGTCACTTTCCGCATCGGCCTGTACTTCTGCCGGTAGCTTGGCGAGGACGTCTCCCAGCGCCTGCTTCGACCAGTCCGCCAGCATGGCATCATCCGCAGCCAGCTCATCTACCAGGCGGACCAGCTCTGCAATCGCGTCTTGCCCTTCCATAGCCTGGGTACGATCAATCGGCGAGCTGATGGCGAGGCGCACTTGCTCGATCCAGACTTCGCAATCGCTGATATCCTGTGCCGCAGCTTGTACTGCGGCGGCCAACGTCCCCGGCTGCTTCGCTTCCAGCTCGTATAGATGGGTTTGTCCGATCAGATTGACCCTGACCGCATGCAGGAGAGTGGTTGCACCCGCTATGGCGGCTGCCAGTGCTTTCCGCGCCTGCTCGGCCGCTTGCGCAACATCGTCCACCCCATCGAGTTGCACGGTCACCTGATGCCAGCGCACGACATCAAGTTCAATAAAACTTGCTTCGACCGTGCCGGCATTTACCGTGACCAGTTCGCAGCCTTTGGGGCCGGTTTCGTTAGCATGACGCCCTTGCAAATTTCCGGGAAACACGATGCGAGGCGTTTTCTCGGACACGACCTGCCGGGCATGGACATGGCCCAATGCCCAGTAGTCGTAGCCCTTGGCCATGAGCACCGCCAGGACTGGTCGGGGCATAAGTATCGTGGCCCGTGGCGCCGGTCAGGCTCGTATGCAACACGCCGATATTGAATAGACCGTGCACAGGCTCCGGGTAAAGCGGCACTAGATCGTCCGGTACTTCGCGATCCGGAAAGCTGCGCCCGTGGATGGCCACCGCCAGATCATCGAGCCGCACAGTTTCGGATTTCTTGCTGGAAAACGTCGTTACATTTTCCGGCAGGGGTAACTGGCGGCTGATGACGCCCTGCGCATCGTGATTGCCTTGCACGATAAACACCCGAATATTGGCGCGCGCCAGCCGCACCATCTGCTCGCGGAAAAATAGGCCGGTATGAAAATCCGACCAATCGCAATCGTAGAGATCCCCGGCCAGCAGCACAAAATTTACCTGCTCATCCAGCGCCAGGTCCACCAATTGCACCAGCGCCCGGCGGGTGGCATTGCGCAAGCGGTCAACAGGCGCCCCGTCATATCGGCTTAAACCGCGTAGCGGGCTATCGATATGCAAATCAGCCGCATGGATAAAACGCATCTGTAAATTCCCCTATTTCGATCGTTACGACCCGGCAGTGCTTGGGTCTTGCTTGTCCTCCCCTGCCGGTAATCACAAGTTATTCAGTCGACTCGACAGCCATATTCAAGCACATCCATAGGCAAGCTTTTGCAGGATATCTTTTTTTTCGGCAAACGGACTGCCAATTCTAATGTATGGATGTATCCACCAAGGGTTCGATCCTACCTATCGCACGACAATTTTCATCCACCATTCAAAATCTTCTTCAACTGTAGCTCTGCAAGACCGAGTATTGTGAGCTAGACTATGCAGGCCATTCAGCCGATCAGCCGGTTTTTCCATTCACGGAAAAGGGCTTCGAGGGTAGAATTCAGAATGTAGAGTTCGCCTGGAATCTACAAGTTTCCGGTTTATGTGACTTTGCACTGAATAAATTATTTCCACCTGTTTTTTTTGCCCATTCAATTTAATATTTCAAGGAGAATAACGATGCGTATATCTTACGTTCTGGCAGCTTCACTTGTTCTTGGCTGCTATGTCCCGGTTTCATTTGCCGCCGGCGCTTCGGCCGACGCTTCCGTCGCGATTTCATCACCTCCGGATGGCGCCAAAATTAGCCCGAAAGGCGATGTCAATATTGACTACGAGGTGTCACTGGGGAAAAAAGGCGATCATACGCATCTTTACCTGGACAGCGACGAAGCTGTGACGTTACGCGGATTAAAAGGCACTCACGCGCTAGGAACGCTTTCGCCGGGCCAGCATGAGATATGCATCAAGGTGGTCAACAAGGCGCACACCCCGATCGGTGCGCAGAAATGCATCAATGTCAGCGTAGAGCCGACCACATAATTGTGTTTGAAAACCTGGACTACGCCATTGTGCAACTCGTGCACAATTTTGGCGCCGCTGCTGTGGTAGGCGTTGCGATTTTTGCGCTGTACCCGGCAGCGCAGCCCGTCCCGATCCAGCGCAGGTTTGCCTGGCTGGTCGGAATAGGCTGGGCAGCTCAAGCATTAAGCGGCATGGGGTTCAGCGCAGTCAGCTATTACTTCTATGAAAAGCTGCCCGACTTGCACGGAGTAGCCTTTGCTGCGCTGCTGATCAAAATCATGTGTGCGGTAGGCGGCTTCAGCATTGCCGTGATGTATCTGCGCCGAGCGCCGACTGGACTGTGGAACAACGCCGCACTGCCTGGAAACTGCTCATTGCGCTAGGCGTAACGGCGCTGACCGCAGCCTTTTATGATTTTA
>CAWKMH010000087.1:0-32963 GCA_963850515.1 uncultured beta proteobacterium | reverse complement strand
ACGATTTGTGTAGATCAACTCGACATCCATATTGAGCTTGATCCGTGCCAGAAACATTTTTGTGAAGACCTCATTTAGATCAAATGATCAGGCAACCTTAACGCAGTCGTTATAGCTTATCATTAGCACATGATCGCGGCATGCTGATATTGCAATCTCCATCAAGGACGTTGCATCATTGAAAAACTTGTTTCTTGCATATGAGCAAATGCGAGATGATTTTCGAAAGCAAAGTGTAAAAAAAACTTCCAGGCAAAGCTTGCTGCCCCATTTGCTGTACTCGGTCTTCGCATCGAGGAAGACTGGGTGACCGATATAGAGTATCTGCCGCCGATACGCCTTTACTCGCGCCGCGGACTGCCTTGCCAAGGAAGTCTGCGATCAGTTGCAGGCGTATCTGGCTGATCCGGAGTTTGTATTTGATTTGTCCCTGCACATTGGCGGCACTGTTCATCAGCGCCGGGTATGGCGTGCCATTCAGAATATCCCCAGCGGCACCACCCTTAGTTATGGCGATATCGCTACGCAACTGCATTCCGCCCCGCGTGCCGTAGGGCAGGCATGCGGAGCCAACCGGCTTCCGATCATTATTCCGTGTCATCGCGTTATTGCAAAAAACGGCGGGCTGGGGGGGTTTATGAATGCGAGCGATGGCGTCCCGCTTACTATCAAGCGCTGGCTATTGCACCATGAAGGTGCCGAGCTTGACTCAGGCTTGCTGGACGAGTTCTCGGATGCCTTATGGCTGGAAGACGGTCTGTCACGCAATACATTGGAGAGCTACCGCAGCGATCTGCAGCAATTCAGCGAATGGCTTGCGCAGAGAGAGCGAAATGGAATGATAGCTTGCTGGTCGCGGCGACGCATCCCGATCTGCTGGAGTTTCTTGCCTGTAAAGTTTCCGCCAGGGTCAAGGCGAGTACCACCAGCCGCGAACTATCGAGTTTGAAGCGGTTCTACCGTTTCCTGTTACGCCAGGGAAGAATTCAGACCGATCCCAGCCTCAACATTGATACACCGAAACTTCCTCGCAGCCTTCCCGCGAGCCTGACTGAAGCAGATGTGGAAGCACTGCTCGATGCGCCCGATGTCGAGCACCCGTTAGGATTGCGTGATCGCACCATGCTTGAGGTGCTATACGCCAGCGGACTGCGGGTATCCGAGCTGATCAGCCTTGAAGTCCGCAAATCAGCCTGAACATGGGTATTATACGAGTGATCGGCAAGGGCGGGAAAGAACGGCTGACGCCTCTGGGTGAGGAAGCGCTAGAGTGGGTAACCGCTATACGAGAGAGACTAGACCGGGGTTGCTGAGAGGGAAATTGAGTAACGCGCTGTTTGTCACCACCCGTGGCTCGGCCATGACACGCCAGGCTTTCTGGTATCTGATCAAACGTTATGCGCAGCAGGCCGGTATCGTCAAGCCTCTATCGCCACACACGTTGCGCCATGCTTTTGCTACGCATCTGCTGAATCATGGTGCGATTTACGTGTGGTGCAATTGCTGCTGGGCCATGCAGATATTTCCACCACGCAAATCTATACTCACGTTGCGCGCGAACGGCTGAAACATATTCATGCCCTGCATCATCCACGAGGATGATTGATAGCTTTTCACCCATTCTCTGCTAGAGTTAGCTTAAGCGAGTTGCTGATATGCAGAAATTATCTGCACTCCACATAACTTTGCCGACAAATAAGGGGAAAATCATGCGTAATCAATTATCAATTATTTCCATGGCGCTAGTCTTGACAATGGGTGGCTGTGCTAGCACGCCCGAAACGCAGAATAACAGAGCTCGAGACACGGCTATAGGCGCAGGGATCGGTGCGAGTACAGGCGCAATAATTGGCGTTCTTGCAGGCAAAGGGACAGGTGCGGCGATTGGCGCGGCTGCGGGTGCCGGTCTTGGGGCTATTGCCGGGAATGTATGGTCCAGAAGAATGGAACAGCAAAAAAAGGAAATGGAACAAGCTACCTCCGGTACGGGTGTACAAGTCGTCAAGACATCGGATAACCGCCTGAAGCTGGATATCCCCAGCGATATTTCATTTGATACCGGCCGCGCGGAGATCAAATATGATTTCAAACCGGTACTGGATAGCTTTGCGACGAGCCTGAGCAATAATACTGCTTCCCAGGTAACGATTATTGGACATACCGACAACTCGGGTAGCGATGCAATCAATAATCCCTTATCTATTAACCGCGCGGCCAGCACGCGGGATTATTTGGTGAGCCGGGGTGTTTCTTCGAATCGCATCAATATTGATGGTCGTGGTTCGCGTGAGCCTCTAGTCGCCAACGATACTCCCGCAAATAGAGCTAAAAACCGTCGTGTGGAAATTTTTGTGGCCGAGCCGAAGCCGCTTCAGAGTAAGACCGCGGGCAACTTCAATGCAATGAATAGCAGGTGGAGTAAAATGAAGCTTGTTGTGATCGTCTCTTACTCCTTGGAGGGCGCGAATTGAATGCACCAGCCCTCCATGGGTCGCTATTGGCTGTGCGATGTCATGGACCGGTAGGCAAATCCCTTACAGGTATGCGCCAGATAAACATGCAACAGCGAATACCCAGCATAGCCAGCATCACCTGATGCCAGACAGATGGCATCATCAGGATGGAACTGCCGAATGATATCGCCAGCAGGAAGTAAACCCAGCGCTTCACCCGCCGTGGAATGCTACGATGTTCAACCCACTCTCGGATGATCGGACCTGCAACGCGATTAGCCAGAAGCCTGTCATGGAAGTGTTTCGAGCTTCGCGCGAAGCAGGCCGCGGCCAGCAGTACAAAAGGAGTGGTAGGCAATATCGGCAGCACTACGCCTGCCACAGCAAGTATCAGCGCAGCGAACCCCGCTGCCAGGTACAGATACCGTACGACAGGCGAATCGTGCAACCGTATTAACGACGGCTCTTGCTGCTCCTGGCATACCTCATCGTTCAAACGCTCTTGCATATGCGTAGGCTTAATGGAAATGTTGACGAGTTTAAAAATTTAATCGCTCTTTTATCAAGCCGTGGGCGGTTAGCCGGTATAATAAGGTTTGAGGGCGTCCAAATACTAATTCAATTCTTGGGGCAATCATGTCTAAAGTAAACACACTGATCAATTTGAGCATACTACTATTGGGCATGGTTTTATTGCCCCAGGCTGCATTTTCTGAAACCAGGCAAGGAGCGTCCAACGTGACCGAACTTATAAAAGAAGATACCAAAATTGGTACTGGCGAAGAGGCGGTCGTCGGCAAGGCGGTTGAAGTGCATTATACCGGCTGGCTTTACGATCCCAGCGCGGCTGATAAAAAAGGAAACAAATTTGATAGCTCGCGTGATCGCGGCACGCCTTTTTCGTTTCTGCTGGGCGCGGGCCGCGTCATCAAAGGCTGGGATCGAGGTGTGGCCGGCATGAAGGTGGGGGGGCAGCGAACTTTGATCATTCCCGCCGATATGGCCTATGGCGCACAAGGGGCGGGTAAGGTCATTCCACCGAACGCGGCGCTGATTTTTGAGGTTGAGCTATTAGGCTTGCGCCAAGGATCTACACACTGATTATCCCGGCGATGAGGTGTTGCCATCTTATCAAGATGATTAATTCTGGATGATCGAATCAGGCTATTCACTATCTTGAGTATCCGCGGTTGCCAAGCAAAAAACCCTAAAATGCACATTGACTTATCAACTTAAAGCATTCACAATTAGCGGTTTCGTTTGGAGGGGTTCCCGAGCGGTCAAAGGGATCAGACTGTAAATCTGACGGCTCTGCCTTCGAAGGTTCGAATCCTTCCCCCTCCACCAGATCAGGCGGCTGGATATTTGTGAGGCCACGGCGGTGTTGGTAACCCTGATTAGCCAGTTAGGGAATGATGCCTGGTGGAGCGAGCGATGGTTGATTCTATCCAAATCGGTTGCTAGATGCGGGTGTAGCTCAATGGTAGAGCAGAAGCCTTCCAAGCTTACGACGAGGGTTCGATTCCCTTCACCCGCTCCAGATTCGAAGCTGAAGAAGGTGATAAGTTATGGCAACGTTTTGTAGTTACAGGTAGACTGTTAGGTTACAGGCAGAAACGGTGCTTGCCCATGTAGCTCAGTGGCAGAGCACTCCCTTGGTAAGGGAGAGGTCGCCAGTTCAATCCTGGCCATGGGCTCCATAGGTCAGTTAATTCACAATCCGGATAGGCAGAGAGCTTTAAAAAGGAGCAGATCATGGCAAAGAGCAAATTTGAGCGGACGAAGCCGCACGTAAACGTTGGCACGATAGGGCACGTGGATCATGGCAAGACCACGCTGACGGCGGCGATCACGCATGGTATTGTCGAAGAAATTTGGTGGTGAAGCGAAGAGTTACGCGCAGATTGACTCTGCGCCGGAAGAGAAGGCGCGCGGCATCACCATCAACACAGCGCACGTGGAATACGAGACGGCCAAGCCGTCACTATGCGCACGTTGACTGTCCGGGCCATGCCGACTACGTCAAGAACATGATCACCGGTGCGGCGCAGATGGATGGCGCGATACTGGTCGTATCGGCTGCCGACGGACCGATGCCGCAGACCCGCGAACACATCCTTCTGGCGCGTCAGGTAGGGGTGCCCTACATCGTTGTCTACATGAACAAAGCGGACATGGTAGACGACGACGAACTGCTGGAACTGGTGGAAATGGAAGTGCGCGAACTGCTGTCCAAATACAACTTTCCGGGAGACGACACCCCTATCATCATCGGTTCTGCCCTGAAAGCACTCGAAGGCGACCAGAGCGACATAGGCGAGCCCTCCATATTCAAGCTGGCCGATGCGCTGGACAGCTACATACCCGAGCCGTTCGCGCGATAGACGGCCCCTTCCTGATGCCGGTGGAAGACGTTTTCTCCATCTCCGGGCGCGGCACCGTCGTGACTGGACGGGTAGAGCGCGGCATCGTCAAAGTGGGCGAAGAAATCGAGATAGTAGGACTGAAGCCCACCATCAAGACCGTATGTACCGGCGTGGAAATGTTCAGGAAACTGCTGGACCAGGGGCAGGCTGGCGACAACGTTGGCGTATTGCTGCGAGGCACCAAGCGGGAAGACGTCGAGCGCGGCCAAGTGTTGGCTAAGCCTGGCACCATCAACCCGCACACCAAATTCACTGCCGAGATATACGTACTGAGCAAAGAAGAAGGTGGTCGTCACACCCCATTTTTCCAGGGCTATCGGCCCCAGTTCTACTTTCGCACCACCGACGTAACGGGTGCGATTGAATTGCCTGCGGGCACCGAGATGGTCATGCCGGGGGACAACGTCTCCGTGACGGTCAACCTGATCGCGCCGATAGCGATGGAAGAAGGTCTGCGTTTTGCCATTCGCGAGGGCGGCAGAACCGTTGGCGCCGGCGTGGTGGCAAAGATTATCGAGTAACGTCGCCAGGTCCGTTCCAAACGTTGAAGACCTTTTGTATTCATGTCCGAAATACAGGCCAGTAGCTCAATTGGCAGAGCGTCGGTCTCCAAAACCGAAGGTTGGGGGTTCGATGCCCTCCTGGCCTGCCACCCTAAGAGACGCTATTGAAAGTCATCATGGCTTACTGCATATTTTTCTAGGGAAGCAAAGCTTCATAATACCACCAACATATTGCATGAAGAGCTGAGGTTGCAAATCGTATGATCAGCTCCTGCACCGCTTCATTTACTGATAAGCATTACAGGCAGAGTGGGATAGAGTAGTGGATAAGATCAAGTTGGGATTCGCGCTTCTGCTGTTGATCGCGGGTATTGCCGGTTTCTATTACCTGAGCGATAGCGCCATGGTAATACGCGTTATTTCTGTGCTCGCTGGTATCGTTCTGGCGGCGGTGGTGGTCTGGTTTACTACCCAAGGCAAACAGTTCTATGCGTTCAGTAGAGAGTCATCGGAAGAAACCCGGAAAGTTGTATGGCCGACCCGTAAAGAGACGATGCAAACTACCGGAATAGTTTTTGGTTTTGTTCTGGTAATGGCTCTGTTTTTATGGATGGTAGACGCGGGCTTGTTGATGGCGGTGAAATATCTGATGGGACAGGAGGGGTGATGGATAAGAAGTGGTATGTAGTTCATGCCTACTCCGGATTCGAGAAGGGTGTGCAGCGCGCGTTGAAGGAACGAATCAATCGTGCCGGAATGCAGGAAAAATTTGGACAGATACTTGTTCCGGTAGAAGAAGTTATTGAGATGAAAGGAGGCCAGAAGAATCTCAGCGAACGGAAATTTTTTCCGGGCTATGTACTGGTCGAGATGGAGATGACCGACGAGACATGGCACCTGGTCAAGAATACGGCTAAGGTGACGGGCTTTATCGGAGGTTCGGCCATGAAGCCGACACCCATCAGCGACAAGGAAGTGCAGAATATTCTTCATCAGATTCAGGAAGGAGTGGAGAAACCCAAGCCCAAGGTTCTTTTTGAAACGGGCGAGGCGGTTCGCGTCAAGGAAGGCCCGTTTACCGATTTCCACGGTAACGTGGAAGATGTCAATTATGACAAGAGCAAGATCAGGGTTTCGGTTTCCATTTTCGGCCGGCCCACGCCAGTGGAGCTGGATTTCAGCCAAGTCGAAAAAGCCTAGCGGTAAAGTGGAATGGGTTGGCGCTCAGGATTGAGTATGCCGCCCTATTTGTTGTTAACGGGGAGAGCGTAGCAACGTTCGTTTGTACCCAAGAGGAGAATTATTGTGGCAAAAAAGATAGTCGGCTATATCAAATTGCAAGTCGCGGCAGGCAAAGCTAATCCTAGCCCACCGATAGGTCCTGCGCTTGGCCAGCGAGGATTGAATATCATGGAGTTTTGTAAGGCGTTTAACGCCGCGACTCAGAAAATGGAAGTTGGGCTACCGGTGCCGGTTGTTATAACCGCCTACGCCGACAAGAGCTTCACTTTCACCATGAAAACCACGCCGGCGACCGTTCTGATAAAGAAAGCGGTGGGCGTCAGCAAGGGTAGTCCCAAGCCTCATACCGATAAAATAGGCCGGTTGACACGGAAACAGGCAGAAGAAATCGCCAAAATAAAAACACCGGATTTGACAGCGGCGGACATGGATGCCGCAGTGCGCACTATTGCCGGCAGTGCCCGCAGCATGGGCGTCGAAGTGGAGGGCATATAAATGGCACGCGTATCTAAACGTTTCAAGGCGATTATTGAAAAAGTTGATCGTAGCAAGTTTTATCCTCTACCGGACGCCCTCAAGATCATCAAGGAAACCGCCACCGCAAAATTTGACGAGTCCATCGACGTGGCGGTGAATTTAGGTATTGATGCAAAAAAATCCGACCAGGCTGTTCGCGGCTCGGTGGTTCTGCCTGCAGGCATTGGCAAAACAGTGCGTGTCGCGGTATTTGCCCAGGGTGATAAGGCTAAGGAGGCGCTTGCAGCCGGTGCGGATATTGTCGGGTTTGAAGATCTTGCGGAACAGATCAAAGCAGGTAATATCGATTTTGATGTGGCTATCGCAAGCCCTGATGCCATGCGCATTGTCGGACAATTGGGGCAGATACTGGGACCGCGCGGGTTGATGCCCAATCCCAAGGTGGGCACGGTGACGCCGGATGTTGCGGGTGCGGTAAAAAATGCCAAGGCGGGTCAAGTGCAATATCGTGCCGATAAAGCTGGCATCGTTCAGTGCACTATTGGCCGCGCATCGTTTACCGTGGACGCGCTGATACAAAATATGCTGGCGCTGGTGGATGCGCTCAACAGGTCTAAACCCGCCGCCTCCAAAGGTGTTTATCTTAGAAAGATCTCGGTTTCCAGCACCATGGGAACAGGCGTCCGTGTGGATCAGGCTAACATGCGTTAAGTTTTAATGGATTTATTTGTAAGACTTTGGGCCGTCGGAAAGGTATGCCGTATCTGGCATGTTGTACCTGTTCGGCGGGTTGTCAAAGACCGTTGGGGTTGTTGAGCAATGGCAGAGCGTAACGATAAGCTGTGAATCAGTCTATTGAATGCAAACTATTGCTTGGAACTTAATCGCAAATAGAGATGGGAGAGAGGCTCAGCAGCGTTTGTATCGCTTTCGCTTCTGTTTTTCTCCATCTCAGGCACCCAGCGCAGATGGCGTGCCCCAAAACAGGAACAGATTAAGCTCCTGATTTAAGGTCGCCGGTTCGCGATAGTTGAGTAGATTGTCGGGTTTTGGTTCTGAGTTTTATGAGTTTACCAATACCACAATAGACTGAGCTCGCGTCGCATTTTAACTGATGGAGAATGCCCTTGAGTCTAAATTTGGAAGAAAAGAAAGCAGTAATCGCTGAAGTAAGCGCTCAGGTGGCGAATGCGCAGGCAATCATTATCGCAGAGTACCGTGGTCTTACCGTTGGACATATGACGCAATTGCGCGCGAAGGCGCGTCAATCGGGAATATATTTTAGGGTCGTCAAAAACTCGCTCGCGCGTAGAGCAATTTCAGATACACCATTTTCGAAGCTTTCCGGGCATATGGTCGGTCCGCTTGTCTATGGTATCGGAAGTGACCCGGTTGCGGCGGCCAAGGTGCTGTACGAGTTTTCCAGGACCAATGATAAATTGGTGATCAAAGCTGGCGCCATGGCTAATTTGCTGATGTCCAGCAATGACGTCGCAAGTCTTGCTTCTCTCCCAAGCCGTGACGAGTTGCTTGCGAAACTGTTAGGTACGATGCAAGCGCCCATCGCTAATTTTGTTCGAACACTCAATGAAGTGCCTACCCGTTTTGTCCGGGGCCTTGCAGCGGTCCGTGACCAGAAACAAGCTGCCTAGTCCGGTATTAGTATTTCGAGATCGTAATCAATCAGGTTAATTATCAGGAGAAAACCATGGCGATAGCCAAAGCAGAAATTTTAGAATCGATTGCAAATATGACTGTGCTGGAACTTTCTCAGCTGATTAAGGAAATGGAAGAGAAATTTGGCGTCTCCGCCGCCGCCGCTACCGTCATGGCGGCTGCTCCCGCCGCCGGTGCTGCTGCCGCGGCTGCGGAAGAGCAAACGGAATTTACCGTAATGCTGACTGCCGTAGGCGATAGCAAGGTAAATGTGATTAAAGTAGTGCGCGCGGTTACCGGACTGGGCTTGAAAGAAGCGAAAGATCTGGTGGACGGTGCACCCAAGGCAGTCAAGGAAGGTATCGCCAAAGCCGATGCGGAAGCCATCCAGAAACAGTTGACCGAAGCCGGCGCAACTGCTGAAATTAAATAAGATAAAACGATAAGACCAGCTGGCGGCGTGAAAGACGCCGTCAGATACTGGCTATTTTAAGTTCGGATTTCCGCATTTTTATGCGCCAGAACACTCAGCACGGTAGCTAAAACCAGGTACTCTGCTCCAATTTTCTGTCCATCTGTCTTCTGACCCCCCCGGAGAGATTCCATGAGCTATTCGTTTACCGAGAAAAAACGTATTCGGAAAAGTTTCGCAAAGCGCGCCAGCGTTTTGCCGATTCCCTTTCTTCTCGCTACTCAAATCGAGTCTTACGCAGCTTTTCTGCAAGCTCAAGTCGACCCTGATTTTCGCGCCACTGAGGGATTGCAGGCCGCGTTTATGTCGATTTTTCCGATCGAGAGCCATTCCAAGAATGCCCGCCTCGACTTCGTTAATTACGTGCTTGGCATGCCGCCGTTTGACGTCAAGGAATGTCAGCAGCGTGGCCTTACCTACGCTTCTCCCTTGCGGGCAAAAGTCCGCTTGACGATCATGGATAAGGAGGCTTCCAAGCCAACCGTGAAGGAGGTAAAGGAGCAGGAAGTCTACATGGGCGAGATTCCGCTCATGACCACCACAGGTTCGTTCGTTATCAATGGAACAGAGCGTGTGATCGTGTCTCAACTGCATCGCTCACCCGGGGTATTTTTCGAGCATGATCGGGGTAAAACGCATTCGTCCGGTAAACTGCTCTTTTCTGCGCGCATTATTCCCTATCGCGGTTCCTGGCTGGATTTCGAGTTTGACCCCAAGGACTATCTCTATTTCCGCGTCGACCGCCGTCGTAAAATGCCAATTACTGTTTTGCTCAAGGCAATAGGCTATACGCCAGAGCAAATTCTTGCGGGTTTCTTTTCATTTGATACCTTCCACCTGCCGCAGAAGGGTATCCTGTTTGAATTGATACCGGAACGTTTGCGTGGCGATACCGCCCGTTTCGATATCGTCTCCAAAAGCGGCAAAATTATTGTTCAGAAAGACAAGCGTATCACCGTCAAGCACGTTCGTGAAATGCAGCAAGCCGGCATAGATAAACTTGCGGTTTCGGAAGACTTTCTGCTAGGCCGCATATTGGGCCATAATGTGGTGGATAAGGAAACAGGTGAAGTCCTGGCGCTTGCCAACGACGAGATCACGGAAACTCTGCTCGCCAAACTGCGCGAGGCGGATATAGAAGAAATCCACACCATTTATACAAACGATCTTGATCAGGGCGCATATATATCGCAAACATTGAGAATAGACGAGACCGCCGATCAGATGGCCGCGCAAGTAGCCATCTACCGGATGATGCGCCCCGGTGAACCCCCTACCGAAGACGCAGTCAAAGCGTTGTTCAATGGTTTGTTCTACGCACCTGAACGCTATGATCTTTCAGTGGTGGGGCGGATGAAATTCAATCGCCGCATAGGCAAGACTGAACTGGACGGTTCTACAACGTTGTCGAATGACGACTTATTGCAGTATCAGGATTCTGGTCGAACTGCGTAATGGCCGCGGTGAGATCGATGATATCGATCACCTTGGTAATCGTCGTGTGCGCTCGGTCGGTGAATTGGCGGAAAACCAATTTCGTTCTGGCTGGTGCGGGTCGAAAGAGCGGTGAAGGAACGTCTCAGTCAGGCTGAATCAGATAATCTGATGCCGCATGATTTGATTAACGCGAAGCCGGTATCGGCTGCGGTGCGCGAGTTTTTTGGCTCCAGTCAATTATCCCAATTCATGGACCAGACCAACCCGCTTTCGGAGATTACCCATAAACGCCGTGTTTCTGCGTTGGGCCCGGGTGGTTTGACGCGCGAGCGGGCAGGATTTGAGGTGCGCGATGTACATCCCACTCATTATGGCCGTGTATGTCCGATTGAAACACCGGAAGGCCCCAACATCGGGCTGATAAATTCATTGGCGCTGTATGCCCGGACCAATGAATATGGCTTTATGGAAACCCCGTACAGTAAAGTGAAGGACGGCCATGTAACCGAAGAGATTGACTATCTGTCGGCCATTGAAGAAGGTCAATTTGTGATTGCCCAGGCAAATGCAGAGCTGGATAGCGACGGCAATTTTACCAACGACATTGTTTCCTGTCGTCATAAGAACGAATTTACGTTTCAAGTCCGGACCGGATCGAGTACATGGATGTGGCGCCCGCTCAGATCGTGTCGGTAGCTGCGTCGTTGATTCCATTTCTGGAACATGATGACGCTAATCGCGCGCTGATGGGCTCCAACATGCAACGGCAGGCGGTTCCTTGCCTGCGCGCAGAGAAATCTCTGGTCGGTACTGGTATCGAACGGGTCGTGGCGGTGGATTCCGGAACCGCGGTAAAGGCGGTGCGAGGCGGTATTGTGGACTATGTGGATGCGAGCCGTATCGTGGTTCGAGTACATGATACCGAAACCCGCGTCGGCGAAGTGGGTGTGGACATTTATAATCTGATCAAATATACCCGTTCCAACCAGAACACCAATATTAACCAGCGGCCACTGGTGAAAGTGGGCGACGTGATTGCGCGTGGCGATGTTGTGGCGGATGGCGCCTCCACGGACAAGGGTGAGCTGGCGCTGGGGCAGAACATGCTGGTGGCATTTATGCCATGGAATGGTTACAACTTTGAGGATTCGATTCTCATTTCAGAGCGTATTGTTGCCGATGATCGTTTCACGTCTATCCATATCGAGGAGTTATCGGTGGTGAGTCGTGATACCAAATTGGGAACCGAAGAAATCACAGGCGATATTTCCAACCTGTCGGAAATGCAACTCGGACGTCTCGATGCTTCGGGCATTGTTCATATTGGTGCCGAAGTGGAAGCTGGCGATGTACTTGTGGGAAAGGTTACCCCCAAGGGCGAAACCCAATTGACACCTGAAGAAAAGCTTTTGCGCGCTATTTTTGGCGAGAAAGCTTCTGACGTAAAGGATACGTCGTTACGGGTGCCATCCGGTATTTCCGGAACAGTGATCGATGTGCAGGTATTTACCCGGGAAGGAATCGAACGCGACAAGCGTGCGCAGCAGATTATTGACGATGAGCTGAAACGATACAAGAAGGATCTGGCTGACCAGATGCGGATCGTGGAAGCCGACGCGTTTGAGCGTATCGAGCGGTTGATCAAGGGTAAGATCGCGACTGGCGGACCCAAAAAAATCGTCAAGGGCGCACCTATCACCAAGGAATATCTGGACAGTATTGATCCGCATCATTGGTTCGATATTCGGCTTTCTGATGAAGAGACAAGTCTGCAGCTTGAACAGATCGAGGAAGGCTTGTCCCAGAAACGCAAAGCGTTCGACGACGCTTTTGAGGAGAAGAAAAAGAAACTTACGCAAGGTGATGAATTGCCGCCAGGCGTGCAGAAAATGGTTAAGGTTTATGTCGCGGTAAACGCCGGCTGCAGCCGGGAGATAAAATGGCTGGGCGCCATGGGAATAAGGGTGTGATTTCGAAGATCGTGCCGGTAGAAGATATGCCTTACATGGCGGATGGCACACCGGTCGATGTCGTGCTGAATCCCTTGGGTGTGCCTTCGCGTATGAATGTGGGCCAGATTCTGGAAACCCATCTTGGATGGGCAGCGAAAGGATTGGGAAGGAAGATCGGCGATATGCTTCGCGCGGGAAGCAGGACCGCCGAGATTCGGGATTTTCTTGACAAGATTTATAACACGCAGTGGCAAGCAAGAGGATATCGCTTCGTTACGACGTGGAAATCCTGGATCTGGCGGAAAATCTCAAGGATGGCGTGCCTTTCGCGACCCCGGTGTTCGATGGCGCTACCGAGCACGAAATCAAAGATATGCTGGAGCTTGCCGGTCTCCCACGATCCGGTCAGGTGACGCTTCATGATGGCAGAACCGGTGAGGCGTTCGACCGCCCTGTGACGGTAGGCTATATGCATGTGCTGAAGCTGCATCATCTGGTGGACGATAAAATGCATGCGCGGTCAACCGGCCCCTACAGTCTGGTAACCCAACAGCCGCTCGGTGGCAAGGCCCAGTTCGGCGGTCAGCGCTTTGGGGAAATGGAAGTATGGGCACTGGAAGCGTACGGCGCCGCCTATACCCTGCAGGAAATGCTGACGGTCAAGTCCGACGATGTGAATGGGCGCACGAAAGGTGTACGAGAGCATTGTCAAGGGCGACCACAAGATCGACGCGGGCATGCCGGAATCATTCAACGTACTGGTGAAGGAAATCCGTTCGCTGGCAATGGATATTGATTTGGATCGGCATTAGCCATGTTGTGTAGAGGTACGGAGAACAGACTAGTTTTTTCCTCGCTTTTCCACGGAAATTCTATGTATCGATCCCTGATCAACAGGAGTGACAAATGAAAGCACTGCTTGATTTATTCAAACAGGTTACCCAGAAGGAAGAGTTCGATTCGATCAAGATCGGTCTGGCTTCTCCCGAGAAAATACGCTCTTGGTCCTATGGTGAAGTCAAGAAGCCGGAAACCATCAATTATCGTACGTTCAAGCCGGAACGAGATGGCCTGTTCTGCGCAAAGATCTTTGGCCCGGTAAAGGATTATGAGTGTCTGTGCGGAAAATATAAACGTCTGAAACATCGTGGCGTTATCTGCGAGAAATGCGGTGTGGAAGTTACGCTGTCGAAGGTTCGGCGCGAGCGTATGGGTCATATCGAACTGGCTTCGCCGGTAGCGCATATCTGGTTCCTGAAATCGTTGCCATCCCGCTTGGGCATGGTTCTGGATATGACTTTGCGTGATATCGAGCGTGTGCTCTATTTTGAAGCTTATGTGGTAACGGACCCCGGCATGACGCCTCTTCAGCGGTGTCAGCTTTTGACGGATGACGACTATCGCGCCAAAACGGAAGAATATGGCGACGATTTTCGTGCGAGCATGGGTGCGGAAGGTGTGCGCGATTTATTGGGCAATCTCAACATTCGTGTTGAGATTGATAATCTTCGGCGCGAGATGGGTACAACCGGCTCCGAAACGAAGATGAAGAAAATCTCCAAGCGCCTGAAAGTATTGGAGGCATTCTGTAAGTCCGGGATTAAACCGGAGTGGATGGTTTTGGCGGTCCTGCCCGTGCTGCCGCCCGAGTTGCGCCCGTTGGTGCCGCTGGACGGCGGACGCTTCGCCACTTCTGATCTGAATGACTTGTACCGTCGCGTTATAAATCGCAACAATCGCTTGAAGCGTTTGCTTGAGTTGAAGGCGCCGGAAATCATCGTGCGCAACGAGAAACGCATGCTGCAGGAGGCGGTTGATTCGTTGCTGGATAACGGCCGTCGCGGCAAAGCCATGACTGGCGCCAACAAGCGGCCGCTAAAATCACTTGCCGATATGATCAAGGGCAAAGGAGGACGGTTCCGCCAAAATCTGCTGGGTAAACGTGTAGATTACTCCGGACGCTCGGTAATTGTGGTAGGCCCGCAGCTCAAACTGCACCAATGCGGCTTGCCGAAAAAAATGGCACTGGAATTGTTCAAGCCGTTTATCTTCAATAAACTCGAAATAATGGGTATCGCGAGCACCATAAAAGCGGCCAAACGCGAGGTGGAAAACGAGAGCCCTGTCGTTTGGGATATTCTTGAGGACGTTATTCGCCAGCATCCGGTTATGCTGAACCGGGCTCCTACATTGCATCGGCTTGGAATTCAGGCATTCGAACCGGTGTTGATCGAAGGCAAGGCAATCCAGTTGCACCCATTGGTATGCGCGGCATTCAACGCCGACTTCGACGGTGACCAGATGGCGGTCCACGTGCCGTTATCGCTGGAAGCACAAATGGAATGTCGCACGCTCATGATGTCGACCAACAACGTCTTGTCGCCGGCAAATGGAGAGCCGGTCATCGTGCCATCTCAGGATATCGTGTTGGGGCTGTACTACACCACGCGGGAAAAAATCAATGCTCGCGGCGAAGGTATGATGTTTTCCAACATCAGCGAAGTTTCTCGGGCCTATGAGAGCCGCATAATTGAACTGAATGCCAGAATTACGGTGAGAATCAAGGAGTATGACGTAGACGCCGATGGCGAACGTCATGAGAAAACCACGCGTTATGACACCACTGTAGGGCGAGCGCTACTGTCTGAAATTCTTCCCGCCGGGCTGCCTTTTCCGTTGATGAACAAAGTGCTCAAGAAGAAGGAGATTTCCAAGCTCATTAATGCCAGCTTCCGTCGCTGCGGACTTCGCGAAACAGTCATTTTTGCGGACAAATTGATGTATGCAGGGTTCACTTACGCAACACGCGCAGGAATATCGATCTGCCTGGACGACATGCTGACGCCGGTACAGAAGAATGACATCATCGGCGCTTCGGAAAGGGAAGTGCAGGAGATTGAGGTTCAGTACACTTCAGGTTTGGTGACACAGGGCGAACGCTATAACAAGGTAGTGGATATATGGGGTCGTGCTGGCGATCAGGTGGCTAAAGCCATGATGGATCAGCTGGGAGTCGAGCCTATAATCGATCTGGAAACCGGAGAAGTCAAAAAAGACAAGAAAGGCAAGGCACTGACACAAGAATCCTTCAATTCGATTTATATGATGGCGGACTCGGGTGCGCGGGGTTCCGCTGCACAGATTCGCCAATTGGCGGGTATGCGCGGCTTGATGGCCAAGCCTGATGGTTCGATCATCGAGACGCCCATCACAGCGAACTTCCGCGAAGGGTTGAACGTGCTGCAGTATTTTATTTCAACGCATGGTGCACGCAAAGGTCTGGCCGATACCGCACTGAAGACCGCCAACTCCGGTTATCTTACCCGTCGCTTGGTCGACGTGACACAGGATCTTGTGGTGACCCAGGACGACTGCGGCACGAGTAATGGCGTCGTAATGAAGGCCTTGGTCGAAGGTGGCGAAGTCATTGAAGCACTGACGAGAACGCATACTTGGACGGGTAGTCGCCAACGATGTAATCAACCCGGAGCATCAAGCCGTGATTTATCCGGCAGGCGCGCTACTGGATGAGAGTGCGGTCGATACTATTGAAGCATTGGGTATAGATGAGGTAAAAGTACGCACTCCGCTGACCTGCGAAACTCGTTATGGTTTATGTGCCAAGTGTTATGGACGTGACCTGGGGCGCGGCACTCCCGTAAACGTAGGTGAAGCCGTGGGGGTGATTGCTGCCCAGTCAATTGGTGAGCCAGGTACTCAGCTCACGATGCGCACATTCCACATCGGGGGCGCTGCTTCCAGAACTGCTGTAGCAAGCCAGGTCGAGAGCAAGTCCAACGGTATTGTGCGTTATTCCCCAACCATGCGTTATGTTACCAATTCGCGCAGCGAGCTGATCGCAATTTCCCGGAGCGGCGAAGTAGTGGTACATGATGATAACGGTCGCGAGCGTGAACGCCATAAAGCGCCTTATGGAGCGACATTGCTGATCCGCGACGGTGAAGTGGTCAAAGCGGGGCAGGTCCTGGCGGCGTGGGATCCGCATACCCGCCCCATCATTACAGAATACGCCGGCAAGATTCGCTTCGAGAACGTGGAAGAAGGCGTGACGGTGGCCAAGCAGATAGACGAAGTAACCGGTTTATCTACGCTTGTAGTGATTGATCCGAAGCGGCGTGGCGTGGTGCAGACCAAGGGTTTGCGTCCGATGGTGAAGCTTCTGGATGAAGAGGGAAAGGAAGTGCGGCTCGCAGGTAGCGTTTTATCGGTCAGCATCACCTTCCAGATCGGCTCCGTTATTACGGTCCGGGATGGGCAACAGGTCAGCGTGGGCGAAGTACTGGCTCGTATCCCGCAGGAAAGTTCAAAAACGCGCGACATCACCGGCGGTCTGCCTCGTGTCGCGGAATTGTTTGAAGCGCGCTCTCCGAAGGATGCTGGCGTGTTGGCGGAGGTCACCGGTATTGTGTCCTTCGGCAAGGATACCAAGGGTAAACAGCGCCTGGTAATTACCGATCTGGACGGGATCTCGCATGAGTATCTGATCCCCAAGGAAAAGCACGTCACAGCCCACGATGGACAAGTGGTGAATAAAGGGGAGAGCATCGTCGACGGGCCCGCCGATCCGCATGATATCCTCCGCTTGCTAGGCGTAGAAGCGCTTGCACGCTATATCACTGACGAGGTCCAGGATGTGTATCGACTGCAAGGCGTCAAGATCAATGACAAGCACATCGAAGTAATCGTGCGCCAGATGTTGCGGCGTATACAAATTGTGGATGCGGGGGATACACGCTTTATTCCGGGTGAGCAAGTTGAACGGGCGGACCTGTTGTCGGAAAACGAAAGGGTGGTGGCCGAGGACAAACAACCGGCGTCCTATGAATTCATGCTTCTGGGTATCACCAAGGCGTCGCTTTCCACCGATTCGTTCATTTCCGCGGCTTCCTTTCAGGAAACCACACGTGTGCTAACCGAAGCGGCTATCATGGGCAAGCGGGATGACCTGCGAGGCTTAAAAGAAAATGTTATCGTCGGTCGGCTTATCCCTGCAGGCACGGGCCTTGCCTTCCATAATACCCGCAAGAAACAGAAACTGTTGTTAAATGCAGGAGAGAAGATAGGTTTGGGAGAGGAAGATGCAGGAGAAATGCGGAATAGTGGATATACTGTCTAACGAATAAAGGGATTGGATCAGCGACAGCCATGCGAGATAACGCCAACATCATATTTGTGTCTGGTGGAAAACTTAATTATGCCCATTGATATTGAAGCGATAATTGCCGAGACACGTGGCAAAAACTTCGAACTCTACGAAGATTATATTAATCCGGTATTCGTCAAGGTACTACGCACGCTCGGTTTCAATCGAACGTGGGTGAGAGGCGAGGGTCCTTATCTTTGGGATGAGCATGGCACGCGCTACCTTGATTTCCTGACCAACTGGGGCGTTTTTAATTTTGGACGCCGCCATCCTGCTATTCGCGGCGCCTTGCAGCAGGTGCTGGACTCCGATTTCCCCGGATGGATCGGTTTCGACGCTCCACCCCTTGCGGCTGCGCTGGCACGCGAACTCGTGAAGCGCATGTCGCCCGGTCTGGATACTGTTTATTTCAGCAACTCGGGAACCGAAGCGATCGAAGCAGCGATCAAATTCGCGCGTGCGTATACAGGGCGGCCTTGCACCGCGCATCTTGCCAAAGCCTTCCATGGTCTGACCATGGGGGCGCTATCACTGAATGGAGAAGCGAGTTTTCGGAGGGGTTTCGAACCAATGCTTCCCGGTAGCTCGGAAGTAAAACTTGGCGATCTTGCGGGCCTTGAGTCACGTCTTGCTCGGGGCGATGTTGCTGCCTTTGTCCTTGAGCCTATTCAGGGCAAGGGTGTCAATATCGCCAGTAATGAGTATCTACTCGGCGCTCAGGAGTTGTGCCGGAAATACGGCACCTTGATGATTTGTGACGAAGTTCAATCGGGTATGGGGCGGACGGGGCGGTTTCTGGCCAGCCAATGGGTTGAGGGACTCCGCCCTGATATCATCTGTCTCTCCAAAGCGCTTTCGGGTGGCTATATCCCGCTGGGTGCGACTATTACGCGCCGTGCAGTTTATGATAGCGTTTACGACGGCATGCATCGCGCGATTGTTCATGCTTCGACGTTCGGTATGGGGAATATGGCAATGGCGGCGGGCCTGGCCTCGCTCAGCGTTCTGGACGATGAGAAGCTTATCGATCGCGCCATTGAGTTGGGTGCGCGTTTTCGCGAGGGTATCGAGGCCATGGTGCCCCGCTTCGAATTTCTGAAGGGCGTGCGTCAACGTGGCCTAATGATTGCAATCGAGTTCGGCCAACCGGAATCGATGTCTCTCAGAGCGGCATGGGCTATGGTCAACAAGATGGATGAGAATCTCTTTGCCCAGGCGATCGTTCTTCCTCTCCTGGACGACCATCATATCTTGACTCAGGTAGCAGGGCACGCCATGCCTATCGTAAAAATTCTTCCACCCTTGAATATCAGCGAAGCTGATGTGGATTGGTTCCTGGAAGCGCTTGAGGATGTGATGATAAAATTGCACAAGTTTCCCGGACCGGCCTGGGAGGTATTGAAGAAGCTGGGCAGCCATGCGCTTACCGCAAAGCGGCGCGAAGTTCGTGCTGTCTCGAGCTGACATTAAATACCGGCTATGCCGAGGTTTGGTTTTCGCGTAAATAATCCAGTCGAGCAGATTCCCGGTCTGGCTTTCCGGCTAATGCGGGTTGATCGCTGAAGTAGGCGCGTTCTGCAGTAGGCATCTTATAAATACTATTTGGTGCTATTGCCGGGCAGCGATAGGCGCGATCCAGATCACAGGTGCTGCCGCTATCATGCAGCTGGCAGCTATACCATGAATGCATCGTCCTGCCAGAGAGTCTTCCAGCCGTGCGCACGCCATTTGCCCGGATAAGAGTACGAGGGACGCCCAAAGACCATTTGAGAACAGGCATTTAAGATCCGGAGAATTGTCTTTTCATCAGAAACCAAAAAAGACTTTAGCTTGACATCACATGATAAACCCCCTAGAATTCGCAGTTTTTTAGCCGTCCCTGGATAGAAATATCTGGCGCGGAAGGGTAAAAAAATTTCATATTGCCAGCGGGACGGTTATAACGCCTTCCCGATTTTGTAGAGAATAAAATGCCGACAATCAGTCAGTTAGTACGCAAGCCTCGTGCGGCGAGACGTGTGAAGAGCAAGGTTCCAGCGCTGGGAAACAGCCCCCAAAAACGGGGAGTATGCACGCGCGTCTATACCACTACGCCAAAAAAACCGAACTCGGCTTTACGCAAGGTGGCGAGGGTTCGCCTGACTAACGGTTTTGAGGTGTCCAGTTATATCGGCGGAGAGGGGCATAATCTACAGGAACACTCCGTAGTGCTGATTCGTGGCGGTCGCGTCAAGGATTTGCCGGGCGTTCGCTATCACACCGTTAGAGGTAGTCTGGATACCGCCGGCGTAAAAGATCGAAAACAGAGTCGTTCCAAATATGGTGCCAAAAGGCCGAAATAGGCTTAAGAACGGTTTGAACGCCGGGCGCTGGATAATAAATATCGAACTGAACACATTGTCACTTAAGCTGAATAATTACCCCCAAGGTTAGAAAATGCCAAGACGGAGAGAAGTTCCAAAACGAGAAATTTTGCCGGACCCCAAGTACCACAGTACCGAGGTGGCGAAATTCGTCAATGTGCTGATGACTCGGGGAAAGAAATCGGTAGCGGAACGAATTATTTATGGCGCAATGGATCAAATCCAGAAGAAAACGGGCAAGGATCCGGTAGAAGTATTCACGCAAGCGCTATCCAATGTTCGTCCCATGGTGGAAGTAAAAAGCCGTCGTGTCGGCGGGGCCAACTATCAGGTCCCGGTAGAGGTGCGATCCATTCGGCGTAATGCGCTGGCGATGCGTTGGTTGCGCGATGCTGCACGGAAACGAGCGGAAAAATCGATGGGCGCGCGGCTTGCCGGCGAATTGGCGGAAGCAGCCGAAGGTCGAGGCGGCGCGGTCAAGAAGCGTGAGGAAGTTCATCGTATGGCCGAAGCCAATAAGGCATTTGCACATTATCGGTTCTAACGGCAGTGACGGTAACAATCACCTGAAATTCAGGTTCCTGGCTGACCTGTTCCCGACAAAAAATTCAATTTATTACTTGTCGGGACGCTTTGCTCCCGACAAATAAAACCTTAAGGTTCAAGAATCGTGGCAAGAAAAACTCCTATCGAGCGTTATCGGAATATCGGCGTAATGGCGCATATCGACGCCGGCAAGACTACGACCACGGAACGCATATTGTTCTATACCGGTGTATCGCACAAAATTGGCGAAGTGCATGACGGCGCGGCGACGATGGATTGGATGGAGCAGGAGCAGGAGCGCGGCATCACCATCACTTCCGCGGCGACCACTTGCTTTTGGAAGGGGATGGAAAAGAACTATCCCGATCATCGCATCAATATTATCGACACCCCGGGTCACGTTGACTTCACCATCGAAGTGGAGCGGTCGCTGCGTGTCCTCGACGGGGCTTGCACCGTATTCTGCGCCGTTGGCGGAGTGCAGCCTCAGACTGAAACAGTATGGCGTCAAGCCAATAAATACAAGGTTCCGCGACTCGCATTCGTCAATAAAATGGATCGCGCTGGCGCCAATTTCATGCGCGTTCATGAACAGATTCAATCTCGTCTGAAAGCGCATCCGGTACCCGTACAATTACCTATCGGTGCGGAAGATAAATTCGAAGGTGTTATCGATCTGATAAAGATGAAAGGCATTTACTGGGACGATGCGAGCCAGGGGCTTAAGTTTGAGGAGCGCGATATACCTGCCGATTTACTGGAGAATGCCAAGCAGTGGCGTGAAAAAATGGTGGAAACCGCCGCCGAGGCGAATGAAGAGTTGATGAACAAATATCTTGAAGAGGGCGATTTATCCTCAGCCGACATCAAGAAAGGACTGCGCATTCGTACTATCGGTAACGAGATCGTTCCCATGCTTTGTGGTTCGGCATTCAAGAACAAGGGCGTACAGGCGATGCTGGACGCCGTCCTGGACTACTTGCCTTCACCAGTAGATATCAGCGCGATCAATGGAGAAGATGAGAAGGGCGAGCATGATGAACGCCATGCGAATGACGAAGAGCCGTTTTCTGGATTGGCATTCAAAATTGCCACCGACCCCTATGTTGGCCAATTGATCTTTTTCCGCGTTTACTCTGGCGTGGTGTCTTCCGGTGATACCATCTATAACCCCCTTAAAGGACGGAAGGAACGGATTGGAAGGTTGCTGCAAATGCATGCCAATCAGCGAGAGGAAATCAAGGAAGTGAGGGCTGGCGACATCGCCGCCGCGGTAGGCTTGAAAGAAGCCGTTACCGGTGACACCTTGTGCGATCCAACCGCAGTGATCACGTTGGAACGGATGATATTTCCGGAACCCGTGATTCACGTTGCGGTGGAGCCGAAGACAAAGCTTGACCAGGAAAAAATGGGAATGGCATTGAATCGTCTGGCGCAGGAAGATCCGTCCTTTCGCGTTCGCACCGACGAAGAGTCTGGTCAAACTATTATTTCCGGCATGGGTGAACTGCATCTCGAAATTATTGTAGAGCGGATGAAGCGGGAATTTGGCGTGGAAGCCAACGTGGGTGCTCCACAAGTGGCTTATCGTGAAGCCATCAAGAAGTCGGTGGAGATCGAAGGTAAATTCATCAAGCAGTCCGGTGGACGGGGTCAATATGGTCACGTCTGGCTCAAGCTGGAGCCGAATGAAGCGGGTAAGGGATTTGAGTTCGTTGATGCCATCAAGGGTGGAACGGTACCGCGCGAATACATTCCGGCGGTAGAAAAAGGATTGCTGGAGACGCTGCCGAATGGGGTGCTGGCAGGCTTTCCAGTGGTGGACGCCAAAGTTACTTTATTTGATGGTTCTTATCACGACGTTGATTCGAATGAGAATGCGTTCAAAATGGCCGCTTCGATTGCGTTCAAGGACGGGATGCGCAAGGCGAGTCCAGTGTTGCTGGAACCGATGATGGCGGTGGAAGTGGAAACGCCAGCGGATTTCATGGGCAATGTAGTAGGCGATTTGTCATCCCGTCGCGGAATGATCCAGGGTATGGACGACTTGCCCGGCCTCAAGGTGATACGTGCGGAAGTTCCGCTGGCGGAAATGTTTGGCTACTCCACTTCGCTGCGATCCGCGACT
This sequence comes from uncultured beta proteobacterium, assembly GCA_963850515.1. GTDB lineage: Bacteria > Pseudomonadota > Gammaproteobacteria > Burkholderiales > Nitrosomonadaceae > Nitrosospira. The sequence goes on along the minus strand of CAWKMH010000087.1, from coordinate 10,144 downwards.
CAGGGGCGTGCGACTTATACCATGGAATTCAAACATTATTCCGAAGCACCGAGAAGTGTGGCTGAAGCAATTATTAATAAGAAATAACGGTAATCAAGTAAAGGAACGATCATGGCAAAGAGTAAATTTGAGCGGACGAAGCCGCACGTAAACGTTGGCACGATAGGGCATGTGGATCATGGCAAGACCACATTGACGGCGGCGATCACCATGGTATTGACGAAGAAGTTTGGTGGTGAAGCGAAGAGTTACGCGCAGATTGACTCGGCGCCGGAAGAGAAGGCACGGGGCATCACCATCAACACATCGCACGTCGAGTACGAGACGGTGAAGCGGCACTATGCGCACGTTGACTGTCCGGGCCACGCCGACTACGTCAAGAACATGATTACCGGTGCGGCGCAGATGGATGGCGCGATACTGGTAGTATCGGCTGCGGACGGACCGATGCCGCAGACCCGCGAACACATCCTTCTGGCGCGTCAGGTAGGGGTGCCCTACATCGTCGTCTACATGAACAAAGCGGACATGGTAGACGACGACGAACTGCTGGAACTGGTGGAAATGGAAGTGCGCGAACTGCTGTCCAAATACAACTTTCCGGGAGACGACACCCCCATCATCATCGGTTCTGCCCTGAAAGCACTCGAAGGCGACCAGAGCGACATAGGCGAGCCCTCCATATTCAAGCTGGCCGATGCGCTGGACAGCTACATTCCCGAACCCGTTCGCGCGATAGACGGCCCCTTCCTGATGCCGGTGGAAGACGTTTTCTCCATCTCCGGGCGCGGCACCGTAGTAACCGGACGCGTAGAGCGCGGCATCGTCAAAGTGGGCGAGGAAATCGAGATAGTAGGACTCAAGCCCACCATCAAGACCGTATGTACCGGCGTGGAAATGTTCAGGAAACTGCTGGACCAGGGGCAGGCTGGCGACAACGTTGGCGTATTGCTGCGAGGCACCAAGCGGGAAGACGTCGAGCGCGGCCAAGTATTGGCTAAGCCTGGCACCATCAACCCGCACACCAAATTCACTGCCGAGATATACGTACTGAGCAAAGAAGAAGGTGGTCGTCACACCCCATTTTTCCAGGGCTATCGGCCCCAGTTCTACTTTCGCACCACCGACGTAACGGGTGCGATTGAATTGCCTGCGGGCACCGAGATGGTCATGCCGGGGGACAACGTCTCCGTGACGGTCAACCTGATCGCGCCGATAGCGATGGAAGAAGGTCTGCGTTTTGCCATTCGCGAGGGCGGCAGAACCGTTGGCGCAGGCGTGGTGGCAAAGATTATCGAGTAATAACAGGATCAAGGATAGGATTTAAGATTTAGTGCCACAGCGCCGAATCATCAATTCGAAATCCAAATCCTCAACCTGAGGTTCGTTTATGCAAAGCCAAAAAATTCGTATTCGTCTGAAAGCGTTTGATTACCGATTGATCGATAAATCGGCGATGGAGATCGTTGAAACCGCCAAACGGACGGGGGCGGTGGTTAAGGGACCTGTGCCTCTGCCGACGCGCATTGAGCGCTTCGACGTATTGCGGTCCCCTCATGTCAACAAGACCTCGCGCGATCAGTTCGAGATTCGGACTCATCTGCGCCTGATGGACATCATGGACCCTACTGATAAAACAGTGGATGCCTTGATGAAGCTGGATCTTCCCGCAGGGGTGGATGTAGAAATAAAGTTATGAGTTTTTGAATTTAATTTTTAGTTAATCGTTTTTTTGACGAATAATCTGAATCCCTGATTTAAACAAATGTACCTGCCGGTCAATTGTAATCGGCACCTTTTTTGAAAAGGTAATTAAAATGAGTTTAGGGCTCGTCGGCCGCAAGGTTGGCATGACTCGTATTTTCACCGACGATGGCGATAGCCAGCCGGTCACAGTACTTGACGTGTCCAACAATCGTGTCACCCAAATCAAAACACCAGCCACTGATGGCTATTCCGCAGTGCAGGTCACTTTCGGCAAGCGCCGCGCCATTCGCGTCAATAAACCTTCAGCGGGGCATTTTGCCAAGGCTGCAGTGGAAGCCGGTCATGTGCTTAAGGAATTCCGCGTGGGGCAGGAGGTAACTGATAGTCTCAAGCCCGGTGCAGTCGTAGGTTCGGAGATTTTCCGGGTTGGGCAAAAAGTGGATGTGACCGGTATCTACCATCGGAAAGGGTTATGCTGGTGTAATCAAGCGTCACGGTTTTTCCTCAAACCGTGCCAGCCATGGCAATTCCAGATCTCATAACGTTCCAGGTTCCATCGGAATGGCGCAGGACCCTGGTCGTGTCTTTCCCGGAAAGCGCATGTCCGGGCATCTAGGTAGCGTAAAACGCACCACCCAGAACCTTGAAGTGCTGCGGGTTGATACCGAGCGTGGCCTGTTGCTCATCAAGGGTGCGATACCCGGATCGAAAGGCGGCGACGTGGTGGTGCATCCAAGCGTAAAGATCAGCAAGATCGTTGCAAAGCCTGCTGTAAAGCTTGATGCAAAAGCCGCGGCAAAAAGTGGTACGAAGTCCGGCAAGAAGGCGGGTGCATAATGGAACTTAAACTCATTGGCGATAATGGCCAGTCGGCTGCCAGTGTTTCGGCTCCTGATTCGCTTTTCGGTCGGGAGTACAACGAAGCCCTGGTACATCAGGTGGTGACGGCTTATCTTGCCAACGCTCGTAGCGCCAACCGCGCCCAAAAGGGACGTTCGGATGTTGCCAAATCCACCCGCAAACCCTGGCGGCAAAAAGGTACAGGGCGTGCACGCGCCGGTATGGCGTCGAGCCCGTTGTGGCGTGGTGGAGGAAAAATCTTTCCCAACAGTCCCGAAGAGAATTTTAGCCACAAGGTCAATCGTAAAATGTATCGGGCAGGTATGGGAGCGATCCTATCCCAACTCGTCCGTGAAAACCGATTGTCAGTGGTGGAAAATTTCGTCCTGGATACGCCAAAAACCAAAATCCTGGCCGGAAAACTGAAAGATATGAAATTGGATGAGGTCATGATCGTTACCGATAGCGTGGATGAGAATCTCTATTTATCATCACGAAATCTGCCTCTCGTAAAGGTGGTGGAAGCGGGTCACGTCGACCCGGTCAGCCTTTTGCGCTTTGCCAACGTGCTGATAACTCGCGGTGCATTGGCCAAAATGGAGGAAATGCTTGCATGAGTACGCAAACATTCAATCCGGAACGCCTGATGCAGGTCATTTTGTCACCGCAAGTGTCGGAAAAGGCTACCTATATCGCGGAAAAGCATAACCAGGTGATTTTTCGCGTGACGCAGGATGCGACGAAGCCCGAGATCAAAGCAGCGGTCGAGCTGATGTGGAAGGGCCAGAATATTGAAGTGGAGAGCGTGCAGGTCGCAAACGTCAAAGGCAAGGAAAAGCGCTTTGGCCGTTTCATGGGGCGCCGCCGCAACTGGAAGAAAGCTTATGTCAACATCAAGACCGGTCAGGAAATAAATTTTTCTGAAATTGCTCAAGGGGAGGTCAAATAATGGCACTGGTTAAAGTCAAACCAACCTCTCCCGGCCGTCGCGCAGTTGTCAAGGTTGTTAATCCAGGTTTGCATAAAGGCGAACCTTATGCCAGGCTTCTGGAGAAGCAGAATCATACTGCGGGGCGCAACAATAAAGGCCGCATTACCACCCGTCACATGGGAGGCGGCCACAAGCAGCATTATCGCATCGTGGATTTCCGCCGTAACAAGGATGGTATCGCTGCCAAGGTAGAGCGGCTGGAATACGATCCGAATCGCAGCGCAAATTTGGCTTTGCTTTGCTATGTCGATGGAGAGCGGCGCTATATCGTCGCACCAAGCGGTATTGCTGCCGGAATGCAATTGATGAGCGGTGTGGATGCGCCGATCAAGAACGGTAACGCGTTGCCGCTGCGCAATATTCCGGTGGGAAGCACAATTCACTGCGTGGAAATGATGCCGGGGAAAGGCGCGCAACTGGCTCGCTCGGCAGGTACATCGGTGCAGCTTCTGGCACGCGAGGGGGATTACGCCCAGCTTCGCCTGCGTTCCGGCGAAATCCGAAGGGTGCACGTAAACTGCCGCGCCACCATAGGCGAGGTCGGCAACGAGGAGCATAATTTGCGATCGATCGGTAAAGCAGGTGCACAGCGCTGGCGCGGCATTCGGCCAACAGTGCGCGGCGTGGTGATGAATCCTGTAGATCATCCCCATGGTGGAGGTGAAGGTAAAACTGCTGCAGGGCGTCATCCGGTCAGCCCATGGGGAACACCCGCCAAGGGTTTCCGTACTCGCGCCAATAAGCGTACCGATGGTATGATCGTACGTCGTCGTTATTCAAATAAAGGGTAATGAATCATGGGACGTTCCGTAAAAAAAGGTCCATTTGTTGACTTGCATCTGGTAGCAAAGGTGGAAACTGCACGCGCAACCAATGACAAGCGCCCAATCAAAACCTGGTCGCGTCGCTCAACCGTTCTGCCGGATTTTATTGGTTTAACTATCGCCGTACATAATGGCAAACAGCATGTTCCGGTATATGTTACCGAGAACATGGTAGGACACAAGCTTGGAGAGTTTTCCCACACTCGTACTTTCAAGGGGCATTCAGGCGACAAGAAAGTCGTCGGCTGGATCGAAGAGATAGGGATAATCAATTATGCAAACAACTGCTGTATTGCGCGGAGTCAGATTATCCGAACAAAAAGGCCGGCTTGTGGCGGATCAGATTCGGGGGTTACCGGTGGAGCGGGCACTTAATCTGCTTGCCTTCAGTCCGAAGAAAGGTGCTGTCATTATTCGTAAATTGCTGGAATCAGCCATCGCCAATGCCGAACACAATGATGGTGCGGATATAGATGAATTAAAAGTATCGACGATATATGTGGATCGTGGACCATCGATGATGCGTACCAGTGCCCGCGCCAAAGGGCGCGGAAATCGCATCGTTAAGCCAACTTGTCACATTCTTCTTACTGTTGGCGACAAGACCGGCAACAAAAAATAAGGATGTACGAAGACATTATGGGACAAAAAATAAATCCAACAGGTTTCCGGCTTTCGGTATTAAAAAACTGGTCGTCGAAATGGTATGCCAATGCAAAAAATTTTCCCGGGATGCTGAACGAAGATATCAAGGTACGGGAATATCTTAAAAAGAAATTGGCACATGCATCAGTAGGTCGTGTAATTATCGAGCGGCCGTCCAAGAATGCGCGCATTACCATTTACAGTTCACGCCCCGGTGTCGTAATCGGCAAGAAAGGCGAAGATATAGAAGTTCTGCGCGGTGTGCTGCAAAAGCTCATGGGTGTTCCGGTGCACGTGAATATCGAGGAAATCCGCAAGCCTGAAATTGATGCGCAACTGATCGCCGACAATATTGCGCAGCAATTAGAGAAACGTATCATGTTTCGTCGTGCCATGAAACGTGCGATGCAGAATGCCATGCGGTTAGGCGCCCAAGGCATCAAAATCATGAGTGCCGGGCGATTGAACGGCATCGAAATTGCTCGTACCGAATGGTATCGTGAAGGCCGTGTTCCGCTTCACACCTTGCGTGCTGATCTGGATTACGGTGTTTCGGAAGCCAAGACCACATATGGTGTAATCGGAATCAAAGTTTGGGTATTCAAGGGCGAAGTGATAGGACGTAAGCGAGCAATCGGGGGCAATCGGGCCAGCAACGCAGGTACCGGCTCCAGCGGGAGAACCTGAAGCCAGACGTCCAGCGACGAAAGCCAGCAGGCAGGGCTGAGACCCAGGACCGACGCAAGAACCAGCGAGAGGAAAGTTGCCAGGAAACCCGAAAACACGGTTGAGGAGCCTTCCTCCAAGTCTGCAACTATAAAGCCAGGAGCAAAAGATGCAGCAGCCAGCTAGAACGAAATACCGCAAACAGCAAAAAGGACGTAATACGGGGGTTGCAACCCGCGGTGCGAAAGTCAGTTTTGGGGAGTATGGTCTCAAGGCAGTTGGCCGTGGTCGTTTAACCGCGCGGCAGATCGAGGCTGCGCGGCGTGCGATGAGCCGTCACATAAAGCGCGGCGGGCGTATCTGGATCCGAATTTTCCCTGATAAACCGATTTCCCATAAACCAGCTGAGGTTCGGATGGGCAATGGCAAGGGAAATCCGGAGTACTTTGTGGCAGAAATTCAACCCGGTAAAATGCTGTATGAAATGGACGGTGTTGATGAAGTGCTGGCGCGACAAGCCTTTCGTCTGGCCGCGTCCAAGTTGCCGATTCTGACTACATTTGTTGTAAGACAGGTAGGCGGTTAATTATGAAAACGAAAACTAAAGACCTCAGATCCCGGAATCCGGCAGAGTTGCAGCAGGAGTTGTTAGAGCTTCTGCGGGCGCAGTTTGGCCTGCGGATGCAGCATACAACACAGCAGCTGAGTAATACCAACCAATTACGTAACGTGCGCCGGGATATCGCGCGCGCAAAAACCATACTTAGCCAGAAGGCAAAGCAGTCATGAGTGAAGCTAATTTAAGCCGCACCCTCAGCGGAAAAGTGTTGAGTGATAAGATGGATAAGACCATTACTGTTTTGGTCGAACGTAAGGTTAAGCATCCGCTCTATGGAAAGATTATGGTTCGTTCAAAAAAATACCATGTTCATGACGAGAGTAACGAGTTTCATCCCGGTGATATGGTGGTAATCGAAGAATGCCGGCCTCTCTCTAAAACAAAAGCCTGGCGCGTGGTTAAGTTGATGGAGAAGGACAACCAAGTCAGTTGATTTACTGACGAGCCCGATAGGCGAATATTCTTTTTCCTTGTTTTTCTGAGAGGATTAACTTATAATTCGGCCTCTTCGTTTTTCAGATCTTTAATTTTTGCAGTCACCAATTGGCGACTTCATAACCCGGACGGGTTCCAATACTATCCATGCCTTGGTCCCGGGGCGGGAAAAGTTGGAAAGAGTGAGTAAAAAATGATCCAAATGCAATCGATTCTGCAAGTCGCGGATAATACTGGTGCTCGTTCGATCATGTGCATCAAGGTGCTGGGCGGATCCAGGCGGCGTTACGCTGGTATTGGCGACATTATAAAAGTCAGCATCAAGGATGTTGCGCCGCGGGGACGTGTCAAGAAAGGCGAGGTGTACAATGCGGTGGTGGTTCGTACTTCAAAAGGAGTGCGTCGTGCTGACGGTTCATTAATCAAATTCGACAGTAACGCCGCTGTGCTGTTGAACGCCAAGCTGGAGCCGATTGGTACGCGTATTTTTGGACCGGTAACGCGGGAATTGCGTAATGCACGTTTCATGAAAATTGTTTCGCTTGCGCCAGAAGTTTTGTAGGCACGGTAAGGACTCGAATATGCGAAAGATAAAGAAAGGTGATGATGTTGTTGTCATCACCGGCAAGGACAAGGGCAAGCGTGGCACGGTGCTGCGCGCGGTGAATGCCGACTTGGTGGTGGTCGAGGGCGTCAATAAGGTCAAGAAACATCAGCGACCCAACCCGAATAAGGGAGCAACGGGTGGAATCGTCGAGATGGAGAATCCAATCCAGGTTTCGAATGTAGCGATTTATAATCCCTTCACTCGCAAAGCCGACCGTGTTGGTTTCAGAATTCAGGAAGGCAAAGGTAAAGTCCGTTATTTCAAGTCGAGCGGCGAACTGCTTGATGCCTGAATAGGTTAAGGAAAGATTATGGCTCGTCTACAAGAGTATTACCGCAGCACCGTAGTCCAACAATTGATGCAGCAATTTGGCTATAAGTCTGTGATGGAAGTTCCTCGCATTCGAGAAAATCACGCTCAATATGGGTGTGGGCGAGGCGGTCGCCGATAAGAAGGTCATGGATAGCGCAGTAAGCGATATGCAAAAAATTGCGGGGCAGAAGCCTGTGGTGACAAAGGCGAAAAAATCCATTGCCACGTTTAAGGTTCGTGATGGATATCCGGTTGGCTGCATGGTTACATTGCGTCGTATTCGCATGTACGAATTCCTGGACCGATTGGTTAGCGTGGCCATACCGCGTATTCGTGATTTTCGTGGGGTTTCCGGCAGAGCATTTGATGGTCGGGGAAATTACAACATGGGTGTAAAAGAGCAAATCATTTTCCCTGAAATTGAATATGACAAAATCGACGCGCTAAGGGGCATGAATATAACCATCACCACCACCGCGAAGACGGATGCGGAGGCGAAAGCGTTGTTGGCGGCATTTAAATTTCCATTTAAAAATTGAGAGTAGTATGGCCAAAATAGCTGTGATTAACCGCGACTTGAAACGACGCGAAATCGTAAAGAAATATGCGCCTCGGCGTGCTGAATTGTCGGCCATAATTAACGATGCCAATTCAAGCGATGAGGATCGTCACTCTGCCAGGATCAAGCTTCAGATGTTGCCGCGCAACTCAAGTCCGGTGCGCCTGCGCAATCGCTGTTCCCTGACTGGCCGTCCTCGTGGCGTATACAGCAAGTTCGGTCTGGGCCGCAGCAAGCTTCGCGATATCGCTATGAGTGGGAAGATTCCCGGCATCATCAAGGCCAGTTGGTAGATTGAGCGAGCATGATATTTTGGGCACGTTTGAATTCTAACGAACCAAACGAGTCTTTGGTCAATATATGGACAAGGCGAGCCCAATATGATCAATTTAATAATTTCAGAGTTTTGTATATTTTCCGGTTACGGAATCTGGATTTCTAGAGGTATCCCTAGATGAGCATGAGTGACCCTATCGCCGATATGCTGACGCGAATTCGTAACGCGCAGCTTTCCGAAAAAACATCCGTTGTAATGCCCGCGTCCAAGCTCAAAGCTGCGATCGCGCAGGTGTTGAAGGATGAAGGTTATGTTGAGGATTTCGCGGTTCACGAGGCGGACGGAAAACCGACAGCTGGATATCAGTCTGAAATATTACGCCGGACGTCCTGTAATTGAAAAAATCGAGCGTGTTAGTCGTCCTGGTTTGAGGATTTATAAAGCCAGCAACAAGCTTCCTAATGTAATGAATGGCCTGGGCGTGGCAATCGTTTCCACTTCAAAAGGTGTAATGACGGAACGAAAGGCGCGCGCCAATGGTGTTGGCGGTGAAGTGTTATGCATCGTGGCTTAAGGATATAAAAAATGTCTCGAGTGGGTAAAAATCCTGTGCTGATTCCCGCAGGTGTTGAGGTAATCCTTTCAGCCTCTGAAGTATCGATAAAGGGGCCGCTGGGCGCGTTGCGGCGCAGCCTGGTTTCAGACATCTCTGTCGAGCGTGACGGCGATAGTTTGTTGGTTAAAGCGACGAACGAGTCGAAACATGCTAACGCAATGTCTGGGACGATGCGCGCGCTGCTCGCCAATATGGTCAAAGGGGTAACCAGCGGTTTCCAGAAGAAATTGACGCTGGTTGGAGTAGGCTATCGCGCGCAGGCAGCGAATGATGTTCTTAACCTGACCTTGGGATTCTCACACCCGGTGGCTCACAAAATGCCTGAGGGCGTTAAAGTTGAGACACCCACTCAAACCGAGGTCATTATCAAGGGAATGGACAAGCAACAGGTCGGCCAGGTGGCGGCTGACGTACGTGCCTACCGTAAGCCGGAACCTTATAAGGGCAAGGGCGTTCGTTATTCCGACGAAGTCATCGTCATGAAAGAAACCAAGAAAAAATAATTGGGGTAGATATGCCGAATCCAACAAAATCCCGTTTGCGCCGTGCTCGTCGGACGCGCGCCAAGATCGCCGAGCTGAAGATGGTGCGTTTGGCGGTGCATCGCAGCAATTGTCATATTTATGCACAGCTGATAGATGGCTCCGGCGGGAAGGTCTTGACCAGCGCATCCACCTTGGAGCCGGAGGTTCGCAAGGAGTTGCCCAACGGCGGCACCGTTGATGCGGCGGCGGCAGTAGGGAAACGGGTTGCAGATAAAGCCAGGGGTTTAGGTATCGAGACGGTTTCATTCGACCGCTCGGGGTTCAAATATCATGGGCGCGTAAAGGCATTGGCCGAAGCTGCTCGTGAACATGGCCTCAAATTCTAACTGAGGAAAGATAATGGCTAAAATGCAAGGACGGATGCAAGGAAAGGTGCCTCGAGGGGACGATCGAGGTGACGGACTTAAGGAAAAAATGGTGGCGATCAATCGCGTCACCAAGGTGGTCAAAGGAGGTCGTATTCTGGGTTTTGCCGCGCTTACAGTGGTTGGAAATGGGGAT
>CAWKMH010000086.1:0-47549 GCA_963850515.1 uncultured beta proteobacterium | reverse complement strand
CGAAGGCGACGATATTCCAGATGTGTACATCACCCATGCTCTTGCCCCAAGCCGGCATGCCACTCATCTTGATACCGTGTTTGATTATCCAGAATGTTTCGCGCGGATCGATCTTGCCGATCTCGCGCCATGAGGGTGGTTTGGGATACAGGCCCAGGCTCAACTCGGATTCTTCCATGCCCGGTCCAGGCGGCACCCGGTACACATCGAGTTGTAGTTTCCAGCGCCCAGCTTGATGTTCGCGTCAATATTCAGATTTGGCGGCGTTACTGCGCCGGACCGTGCCTCAACCGAACGATCACGTACAGTGCTGAGGATTTTGAAGGTCAAGGGCCAGTGGGGGTCGTCTGCGGCAAGATTGAAGACGCCGGAATAAATAAACACGGCAATTCCCCCGATCTGAATCCCGGCGGCAATGATCAGCAGTCTTACCGTTTTCATAAAGGTTCCATAAATATTTCAAAAATATTTTGGAGGGGAACATGGAAGATCTGGTGATCGCGGCAACCGGCGGCGAACATCCGTTGCAGGTAAACACAGTTGGATGCTAAACATAGCTGCGCGTGCCGTCGCGATAAATAGCCCGCCAGGCAATTTATTCGTCATATTCTGTCCACGTAATTTACCGGTGCATGATCAGCCAGGCTTGGGCGGGGCAGTAAGATTGAGCCATGCAAGAGCGGAACCTTTCTCCGGTTCCGCCTCCGGCCCCTTCAGCAGTTGCAGAGCGCCTACATGGCGGAACCCCAATATTTCAGGAGGGAGTGAAGTCAGCGCATCCTCGTCAGCATCAACAATTCTGAAAACAGGCAAGCTTCCGAATGAAGCGGCAAACGCTTCATTTCCAACGCGTGGCGAGGCGAATGTGTAGACTGCCTGCGGCGCATGGCGTAGCGCCGCGAGCGTGGCAAGGGCGCCCGCGCCTGATCGCGAGGCGCCCGCTGTCGTTCCCGGTGAGCTTGCTGCTGGCGCTGCTGCGCAAGAAACTGGCCGAGTTTGATGCAAGCGGCGGGCAGGATGGCGATGGCGTGCGACTCGTTCTCACCCGTGATCAGATCGTCGAGTTGATTCGCGTATTCCTGCCAGAAAGCAGCAATGAGGCCAAGCTGATCGATCAAATCGAGACTCACCTCAATAAAGTTGTAGAGCTGGGATTCCTGCGTCGCCTGAAAACCAGCGCCGCAAATCATGGTAGTCAGGCAGTATTCGAGGTACGGCGCATCCTCAAGGCTTTCGTGGATGCACAGTGGCTGGCTGATTTCGATACGCGCCTGGCGGCATATCAGGCACAGCTCGGGATGGCTTCTGGAGAGGCGGCCGATGAGTAGGTATGCAAATGAGGTGCAAACCCCGGGCCTGGATTTTATGGCCGATGATGCGCTCTCGGGCTTCCGGTTGCAGCGCCTGGAAGTATTCAATTGGGGCACATTCGATGGCCGCGTTTGGACGCTGAATCCAGACAGCAGGAACGCCTTGCTCACCGGCGACATTGGATCGGGTAAGTCGACGCTGGTCGATGCGGTCACAACGCTGCTGGTACCGGCACACCGCGTCGCCTACAACAAGGCCGCCGGCGCAGACAGCAAGGAGCGCACGCTACGATCGTACGTGCTTGGGCATTACAAGTCGGGGCGCAATGAGTTGAGCGGAACAGCCAAGCCCGTAGCGCTGCGCGACCATAACAACTATTCGGTGATTCTGGGTGTTTTTTATAACGCGGGCTACGACCAAACGGTGACGCTGGCTCAGGTTTTCTGGATGAAGGATGCACAGGGCCAGCCCGCGCGCTTTTTCGTCGGTGCGGAGCATGCCATGTCGATTGCAGCGGATTTCGCGCAGTTCGGGTCGGACATCGCTGGGTTGCGGAAGAAGCTGCGTGGGCTGGGCGCAGAAATGTCCGACAGCTTCCCGCCCTACGGAGCCTGGTTCCGCCGTCGCTTTGGCATTGAAAACGAACAGGCGCTGGAACTGTTTCATCAAACGGTATCAATGAAGTCGGTAGGTAGCCTGACCGACTTCGTGCGCAGCCACATGCTCGAGCCTTTCGACGTCGCGCCGCGCATCACGGCTCTGATCGGCCACTTCGATGACCTGAACCGGGCGCACGAGGCCGTACTGAAGGCCAAACGCCAAATGGAACTGCTCACGCCGCTGGTCAATGACTGTGAGCGCCATGCATCACTCGTTTCGCGAGTAGAGGAACTTCGCGCCTGCCGCGAGGCGCTCGGCCTTATTTCGCGAGGCCTGAAACTTGGCTTGCTGGAGAAGCGTATCGCGAGCCTTGCCGAGGAATGGAAGCGGCAAGATACTCATGTCAAGCGCATCGAGGAAATCCGTGATGCGAAACGAGCCGAGGAGGACGAACTCAAACGCAGCATCGCCGACAACGGCGGCGATCGCCTGGAGCGGCTTGCCAACGAAATATCAGAACGAATCAAGAGCTCCAGGTGCGCAGCGCAAGGCTCGGCATTACGCTGAACTGTTGCGCGTTCTCGGAGAGAGCCCAGCCGAAGATGAATTCGGTTTTCTTGGTCAGCGACAGCGCTTTTTCGGTCTTGGCGCGAAGCAGCGGGTACCCAAGACGCCAATCTGCAGAATGATCTGACCGAGCATGGCGTGAGTTTGCGCCAGGGTAAGCAGGAGCATGATGAGCTGTTTGCCGAAATCAATAGTCTGAAGGCTCGGCGCAGCAACATCCCCGCTGAACAGATGGCCATGCGCGCTGCCACTGTGCAAAGCGCTTGATCTGCCCGAAACGGGATACGCCTTTCGCCGGTGAACTGCTGCAGGTGCGCGATGATGAGCACGACTGGGAAGGAGCCGCTGAACGGCTATTGCGAAATTTCGGCCTGTCGCTTCTGGTGCCGGATGCCCATTATGCAGAAGTCGCGGATTGGGTCGATAGAACGCATCTCAGGGGACGCCTGGTCTATTTCCGGATCCGTCAAGGTTCTCGGGGCGAATTGCCCAACCTGCATCGGGAGTCCCTGGCACGCAAGCTGGCCATCAAGCCCGACTCACCTTTTTACGATTGGCTTGAGCACGAACTGGCCCACCGGTTCGACGTTGCCTGCTGCTCAACTCAGGAACAGTTCCGCCGTGAGACGCGCGCCATTACCCGTGCGGGTCAGATCAAAGCGCCCGGCGAGCGTCACGAGAAAGATGACCGTCACCGGTTTGGATGACCGTAGCCGTTATGTGCTGGGCTGGACCAACACTGCAAAGATTGCCGCGCTCGAAGCCAAATCGCGGAAGCTGGAGGTGCGGCTGGGCGAGTTGGGCAATCTCATCGGTAAGATCCAGGCCGAACAGAATACACTCAGGGAGCGTCTCACTGCGCTATCGAAACTCGACGAGCACGCTGATTTCTGCGAACTGGACTGGAAGCCGCTTGCTGTTGAGGTGGCTCTTCTAACGGACGAGAAGCAAAAACTGGAGTCTGCCTCCGATGTTCTGAAGCAATTGACGGAAAGGCTGGGTTCGGTCATGGCCGAATTGAAGGATACAGAAAGCAAGCTGGAGGAGCACAAGGACAAACGATCCAAAGCCGAGCAGAAGAAGAACGATGCCAGAGACTCTGCGTACGCAAACGCAGGCACTACTGGATGACGCCGGCCTATGCGAACCGAGCGGCATATTCAGAGCGGCTTGAGGCAGCGAGAACCGAGGCACTGGGCGAGCATCAACTCAGTGTCGAATCATGTGACAACCGCGAGCACGAAATGCGCGACTGGCTTCAGGTCAGGATCGATGCCGAGAACGTGAAGCTCTCACGTTTGCGAGACAAGATCATTGACGCGATGCGCGCTTACTGCACCGCCTTTCCGCTGGACACGCAGGAAGTGGATGTCGCCATTGAGGCGGCTGATGAGTACCGGACGATGATGGAGAGGCTGAAGGCTGACGATCTGCCGCGGTTCGAAGCGCGCTTCAAGGAGTTGCTGAATGAGAATACCATCCGCGAAGTGGCCAACTTCCAGTCGCAGTTGGCTCGTGAGCGAGAAACCATCAAGGAGCGGATTGTGCCGCATCAACGAATCGCTGACACAGATCGACTACAACCCCGGCCGCTATATTGTTCTGGAAGCCCAGCCGACACCCAGGACGCCGACGTTCGCGATTTCCAGAGCGAGTTGCGCAGCATGTACCGAAGGCGCATTGACCGGCTCGGATGATGCCCAGTATTCAGAGGCCAAATTCCTGCAGGTCAAGCACATCATCGAGCGCTTTCGGTGGACGCGAAGGACTGTCCGAGCTGGACCGTCGCTGGGCCGCCAAGGTCACCGATGTACGCAACTGGTTCGTGTTTTCCGCCAGCGAACGCTGGCGCGAAGACGACAGCGAACATGAGCATTACTCCGACTCGGGCGGCAAATCGGGAGGTCAAAAGGAAAAACTGGCCTACACCATCCTGGCGGCCAGCCTGGCCTATCAGTTTGGGCTTGAATGGGGCGCCGTCGTTCCCGCTCGTTCCGGTTTCGTGGTGATCGACGAGGCCTTCGGACGCGGCTCCGACGAATCCGCGCAGTATGGCCTGCGGCTGTTTGCGCAACTCAACCTGCAGCTCCTGATCGTCACGCCCTTGCAGAAGATCCACATCATTGAGCCCTTCGTCTCCAGCGTCGGATTTGTCCATAACGAGGAAGGCCGGGCCTCCAAGCTGCGCAATCTGACATCGATCGAGGAGTACCGCGCCGAAAAAGCGAGGAATGGCGCGGCATGACCTGGACCAGGCCCGCGACCTGCGCGTCCAGGTGCAAAAGCTCTGGGACCGTGGAGAATCTGCTGGCCAGTTTTGTCACCAGATGAGCCGCTGTTCCCGAAGCGCCTGATGCTCAAGGTGCCCACTTCAGCGCGAATTGGCTGACCGCTTTGACGAGGTGCGCATCTGGATCAGTGAGCTTCGGGCGATGCACTCACTGCCGGGTGGAAATGCGGGAATTCAGGCATCGGGTATTCGGCGCAAACGCGGTACCGCAAGAAGCATGGATCGATACCGTCGAAGATGCCCTGGCCTTGATCGGCAAGCGGCGGGACGCCGACCGCTTCACTGACATTGATCGAGATGACGCGTAAGACAACAGCCGCGATTGCTGGATTGGCTGGCCAAGCAGGCCACTGCGGGCGCTGGAACTGGTCGACGAGTGGCGGCGTCTGCTGGAAATCGTTGCCTGGCTGCAGTCCCATCCGCGCCCGGATGTATACCTCAGGCAGGTGGATATCCAGGGCGTGCACAGCAAGTTCATTGAGGCCTATCGCAGCGTGCTCGTCGGAGTTGCTGGATATCGCCCTGCCGCCTGAGGTAATTGATTCCTCAGCATCCGGGCGTGAGCCAGTTCGCCCAGCGCGTTATGGGTTTCGGGACAAACCGGCCGCGCATCCGCTTCCGCGTTCTCGATCCACAGCATGCCCTGTTGCCCTTATTGCACGGCAACCTCGTACAGGACATTACCCTTGATGCCGAAAGCTTTGCCCAGCTTGACCCAAATGTCTCGCGGGTTTTCATCACCGAGAACGAGATCAATTTTCTGGCGTTTCCACAGGTCAAGGACAGCCTGGTTATCTTCGGTGCAGGATATGGCTTCGAGATGTTGAACAAGGCCAGAATGGCTTGCACGCTGTCGCATTCATTATTGGGGCGACATCGACACCCACGGCTTCGCCATTCTTGACCAGCTTCGCCGCCGTTCACCATGTGGAGTCGTTCCTGATGGATCGCATCACTTTGCTGGCTTTTGAATCACAATGGGGCGAAGAAGAGAAACAGACGCTGCGGGACTTGCCCGGCTGAACCGTGAGGAACGAGCGCTCTACGATGATTTGCGTGACAACCGGATACGCAAGAATCTGCGTCTTGAGCAGGAAAGGATCGGTTTTAGCTGGGTGGAGTCCGCGTTATCGGTGCTCACGCAGATACAGCGGGCTGATGTATAGGAAACCAGCCGGTCCTCCGATCCTCAGTCGGTGTCAGGGAACTTCTGGATTGCGATTCTTGAGGGCATCCGTTAGCGGCGATACCAGATCCATCGGTATTGGAAAAATAATGGTATTGGATTTATCACTGGCGATGTTCGTGAGCGTCTGGAGATAGCGCAGTTGCATTGCCCCGGCTTGCTGGGAAAGAATTTGCGCCGCTTGCATCAATTTGTCCGATGCCTGCAATTCGCCTTCGGCATGAATCACCTTTGCGCGCCGCTCGCGCTCCGCCTCCGCCTGCCGGGCAATGGCTCTTATCATGGATTCATCAATATCCACATGCTTGATCTCGACGTTGGAGACCTTGATGCCCCAGGCATCGGTCTGAATGTCCAGCGCCTTCTGAATGTCCATGTTGAGTTTCTCGCGTTCCGCCAGCATTTCATCAAGCTCATGCTTGCCCAGTACGGAGCGCAGAGTGGTCTGTGCGAACTGACTGGTGGCGGCAAGAAAGTTCTCCACCTGAATGATGGATTTTTGCGGATCGACTACGCGAAAATACACCACGGCACTGACTTTTACCGAAACGTTGTCGCGCGAAATCACGTCTTGGCTGGGGACATCCATGACCACAGTACGCAGGTCGACTCGCACCATTTTCTGAATACCGGGGATTATGATGATCAGGCCCGGGCCTTTTACCTTTTGAAAGCGGCCAAGCAGGAAGATCACACCACGCTCATATTCGCGTAATATGCGAAATGCCGAGAAAAGCACTACGATAAGGATGATAACGAGAGTACTAAAAAAACCGAAATTGGCGAACATGGAAATCTCCTGTGGTTATTTCTCTGCCTTATTTCTCTGTCGGGATTACATGTAAAACCAGACCGTCGATTCCTGTTACGCGCACTTTCTGTCCTCGGGCCAGAGGTTGCTCACTATGCGCGCTCCACAACTCGCCACGAACGCGCACCATGCCCTCGCCCGAAGTATCCTCCAGCATCTCGCCTATGGCGCCGATCATCGCTTCATGGCCGCTAACGATGGGGTTGCGCCGTGACTTCAGCGCCATGCCGACGACAAAAATCAGGAATAATGCGCTAGCCACGGATATCCCGGCGATCATGGGCCAGGGAATGCCGTAACCCGGAAGGTCGGTGTCGATCAACATCAACGAACCGGCGATAAAAGCAATCATCCCGCCGACACCAAGCGCACCGAAGCTTGGCAAGAAGGCTTCCGCCGTGATGAATGCGATGCCAAGCAGAATCAAGGCAAGTCCGGCATAGCTGACCGGCAGTAACTGGAATGCGTACAGGGCAAGCAAGAGGCAGATGGCGCCCGCCACGCCGGGCAACACAAAACCTGGATTGGAAAATTCGAAGAACAATCCGTAAATGCCGATAAGCATCAGTATGTACGCGACGCTGGGGTTGGTGATGACGGCCAGCAGTTGCGTGCGCCAATCGGGCTCGACAACTTGTATTGTGGCTGAAAGGGTATCAAGGGTGAGGTTCTGCCCGAGTATGGTCACTTCCCGGCCATTCAACTGCCTTAACAGATCCGGCACGTCAGCAGCGACATAATCGATGACGTTGAGATTCAGCGCGTCAATCGGCTGATAAGCTTACGGCTTCATGCACAGCGCGTTCCGCCCATTCCACATTGCGTTTTCGCATCTGCGCAAGCGCGCGGATATAAGCGGCAGCGTCGTGGATCATTTTGCGCGACATTGCGTCTTTTTTCGGCATCTTGTCTTCCGCCGCTATAGGCCCACCGCCGCCTTCGTCTGCCTGATTTGCGGATGAGCCCGGAGACGGTTTCGGCCTGGATTCCGGCTCTTCGGCTCGGGCTCAGGCAAACCGCCGATCTGTACCGGGGTCGCCGCGCCCAGATTGGTACCGGGTGCCATCGCTGCGATGTGGCTGGCATACAGGATATAAGTTCCGGCACTCGCTGCCCGCGCCCCGCTCGGCGCCACGAAGGCCGCTACCGGCACGGGTGAGGCAAGAATGCCGCGTATGATCTGCCGCATCGAGGTATCGAGGCCGCCCGGTGTATCCAGTTGCAATACGACAAGTAGCGCCCCCTCGGCAGCTGCACGCTCCAGGCTGCGCTGGACGAAGTCAGCGCTGGCCGGCGCAACAGGACCGTCTACCGTCGTTACCATCACCGGCGCAGCCGGAACGAATGTCGGCAACAGGAGCAGTATCGCTGCCATACCACTACGCAGCCGTGAGGACGAACAGTTTCATTCTGTCACTATAGACTGTTCCAATCCAGGCTGCATTTTCAGCCGGAAAAATGCGACTCGCGTCAGTTTATTTAGAGGTCCTGCGACTTGCAATCATCATTGTTTTGGCGCATAAAGCGATTTTCATATTTTAAGAAATGGTGTTCATGAAGAAACCGACGAGCCGAATTCTCATCATCAATGATGAGAACCTGATACTGAAGGAATTCATCAAGGGATTGAATGGCGCCGCCAAGTCCCTGGAAAACCCGTTGGGCATCACTTTTGCCGGTGTTACCACTGCACGCGAAGCACTGCAAGCGATCCAGGATGACGGCGATATTCAATCGGTACTGGTGGACGATACGCTTTATACGCTGAAAAATGGCGAGAAGAGTTCCCGCAACCTGCAAATGACTGCATTGAAGCTGGTACAGGAAATTACCCGTTTTCGCCCTGAGCTGGATATCTATATTTTAATTGCCCAGGAGAAAGAAGATGAGGTGGTGGATGCCCTCTTTACCGAAACCGTTGATGGCTATTTCTACCGCGAAGAGCGCGATTACCGGGGCATGTACCGCATCCTTAATGCTCAGCTTCAGGAAAAAGCACGCACACCTTTTTATGATCAGCTCAAAAATTACGTATTGATGGCAAAGGATGCCTGGCATACGCCGGGTCATTCCTCAGGCGATTCGCTACGCGACAGCCCCTGGGCCAGCGATTTTTATCAGTTTATCGGCGAGCATATTTTCCGTGCCGATCTATCGGTCTCGGTACCGATGCTCGATTCGCTGATGGAACCGACCGGTGTTATCGCCGAAGCGCAAAAGATTGCGGCAAAAGCATTCGGCGCGCGGAGAACTTTCTTTGCAACCAATGGCACCTCCACCGCCAATAAGGTGATATTCCAGACATTGCTCGCGCCGGGCGAGAAGTTGTTGCTGGATCGGAACTGTCATAAGTCCGTGCATCATGGAGTCGTACTATCCGGCGCTCATCCGATTTATCTCGACTCATCCGTCAACAAGAAATTCAGTGTTTACGGGCCGGTACCGAAACAGACGCTGTTCAATGCCATTGAAGAACATTCCGATGCACAGGCGCTTATCCTGACCAGTTGCACTTACGATGGCCTACGTTATGATTTGCCGCCCATCATCAAGGCAGCTCATGCGAAAGGTATAAAAGTTATCATCGACGAAGCCTGGTACGGTTTTGCCCGTTTTCATCCGGCTTTCCGCCCGACGGCGCTGGAGGCGGGCGCCGATTACGCGACCCAGAGTACGCACAAAGTGCTATCGGCTTTTTCTCAGTCCAGCATGATTCATATCAATGATCCCACCTTCAATGAACACCTGTTTCGCGAAAATTTCAACATGCATACTTCCACCAGTCCGCAGTACAGCATGATTGCAAGCCTCGACGTCGCCCGTAAGCAGGCGACGCTGGAGGGGTACAAGTTGTTGTCGCGCACTCTGGAATTGGCGAAGGAGGTGCGCGAGCAGATCAATTCGACCGGCGTCTTTCGCGTGCTGGAACTCGCAGACCTGCTGCCCGATGAAGTAAAACATGACAATATCCAGCTCGACAGCACTAAGGTTACGGTGGACATTTCCCGCTGCGGCTTTACCGTGGAGGATTTGATCCGGGAATTGTTCGAGCGTTATAATATTCAGGTAGAGAAGTCTACATTTAATACCCTTACTCTACTTCTTACCATTGGTACTACCCGGAGTAAAGTATCGCGCCTGTATGATGCACTGATGCGGATCGCGCGTGAGGGTCGTGCCCCCAGAAGGCTCTATCAGATTCCGGAGATTCCCGGTTTTACCGAACTTAGATATCTGCCGCGTGACGCGTTCTACTGCGGTGGCGAACTGATGCCTTTGCTGGATGAGCAGGAACGCATAAATAACGATCTGGATGGCAAGGTTTGCGCAGATCAAATTACTCCCTACCCGCCGGGTATCCCGGTGCTGGTGCCGGGGCAAACGATTACGCGGGAGGTTGTGCGATACCTTGTCAGCATGCTGCGGTCCCAGAAACGCGTTGAAGTCCATGGAATCGTTTACGACGGCTACCTGCCATGTTTGAGGCTGCTTACCGCTGCTGAGGAAAAGGGCTTGAAAAAGCTGGTTAAATAGGTAAAGATAAGAAGTTGCACCTAACCCGGATGTTTCATAAATTGACGCGCGCCCTTGCTGGTCTTTTGTTTCGTATGAAAATTTGTTCAGTCGGGCGTATGAATAACTACGCCACTCTTTCACGAAATTTCCCTACAAAACAAAATCCTGCGCAATCATCACGCGAATTTATGAAACATCCGGGCTAAAATTATTCTTGCGGCGCACGGCGGCTTTGGCCGCCGTGCCGCTTTCAGACTTGGCAAACATTGATACCCACCTATGGAATCCCTGAACAAGTCCTCCGCGGACCCGACGGCAGCACCGCCCCATGCGGCCTCAGCAGAAGATATCTCTACCTTCGGTCCTTTCCCGGCTTTGTTTTAGTCGGCCCCTGCATTCGCTCCGCGCCACACAATCATTCCGGATTTTTCCGGCAGTTTACTTCACATAGAATTTATTCAGAGGCCTCTTAAATGTCCAATTTGATGAACACCTACCTGCCGCTGCCCGTTACATTTGCAAGGGGAGAGGGGGTATGGCTGTGGGATGAGGAGGGCAAGCGCTATCTCGACGCCCTCGCCGGCGTCGCCGTATGCGGCTTGGGGCATTGCCATCCAGAGCTTGTGAAGGCGCTTTGTCATCAGGTCGGGACGCTTATTCATACTTCCAATCTTTACCATATCGGAAAGCAGGAACAGCTGGCCAGCCAGCTTGCCATATTGTCGGGCATGGATAATGCATTTTTCTGCAATTCGGGCGCCGAAGCAAACGAAGCCGCGATCAAACTGGCAAGGCTGTATGGACATGGTAAAAATATCGATTTGCCCACCATTATCGTAATGGAGAAATCCTTTCACGGCCGAACTATGGCGACCTTGACTGCAAGTGGCAATCGCAAGGTGCAGGCAGGTTTCGAACCGTTGCTCACCGGATTTGCGCGGGTTCCATACAATGATCTGGAAGCAGTGGCGCAGGTGGGCGTGCACAACAAGAACGTTGTCGCCATATTGGTTGAGCCCTATCAGGGCGAAGGGGGCGTGAATGTGCCGCAAGCAAGCTACCTGCAAGGATTGCGCCACTTGTGCGATCAGAACGGCTGGTTGCTGATGCTGGATGAGGTGCAGTGTGGAATCGGCCGCAGCGGCAACTGGTTCGCTTTCCAGCACAGCGGCATTGTTCCTGATGTGGTAACACTGGCCAAGGGCTTGGGTTCGGGTGTGCCCATCGGCGCCTGTCTGGCAAAAGGTGTGGCATCGGAAGTATTCAAGCCCGGCAATCACGCCTCTACTTTTGGTGGCAACCCGCTGGCCTGTACTGCTGCGCTGACCACGCTCAGAGGTAATCGAAGAAGCGGATTTGCTGAGGAATGCGATGGAGGTGGGCGACTTCATGCGCAGTATGTTCAAGGCACAGCTCGCCGACTTGCCCGATGTAAAACAAATTCGCGGTCAGGGATTGATGATCGGCATCGAACTCTCCAGACCTTGTGGCGAACTTGTAATAGCAGCGTTGAAGGAAGGACTGTTGATCAATGTAACCTCGGATAAAGTGGTGCGTCTCCTGCCGCCGCTAGTGATTCAACGGAGCGAGGCCGAACAGGTGGTAACCATCTTGTCCGGTCTGGTGAAAGAGTTTTTGGCGGCATGACAAGATAGTAAATCTCGAAAAATGAGCCTTGAAAAACACGGCCAGCTCATGTTTTTCCAAATCGGCTCAATCTATGGTTCAGCATATCATGCAGATCAAGCATTTTTTACAGTTCAACGATTTTTCCCGGGAGGAGTTCGAATATCTGTTCGAACGTACACGCTGGATCAAGCATGAGTTCAAGCAATACCGGCGCTATTGGCCATTGCAGGATCGCACTCTCGCCATGATTTTCGATAAGCATTCGACTCGTACCCGGCTTTCATTTGAAGCCGGTATGCATCAGTTGGGCGGCGCGGCAATTTATTTATCCACCCGGGATACCCAGTTGGGTCGAGGCGAACCTGTGGAAGATGCAGCGCGCGTGATTTCGCGTATGGTGGATATCGTCATGATCCGCACCTATGAACACGACATCATCAGGCGTTTTGCGGCGCACTCGCGAGTACCCGTTATCAACGGACTGACCGATGAATATCATCCCTGCCAGATCATGGGCGATATTTTTACTTTTATTGAGCAGATTCGGAAGTATCTCCGGCAAGACGGTGGCGTGGATTGGAGATTCGAATAACGTCTGCAACACTTGGCTCCAGGCAGCTGAGGTGTTCGATTTTAACGTGCATGTCTCCACGCCTCGCGGTTACGAAGTGGAGCCGGAACGAGCCGGGCTCTACGGCACAGACCACTATGAGGAATTTGCCGATCCGCATGACGCAGTGAGAGATGCGGATCTCGTTACGACGGATGTATGGACCAGTATGGGTTTTGAAGCGGAAACCGAGGAACGCAAAAAAGACTTTGCGGATTTTCGCGTAGATGCGGAAATGATGTCCTGCGCCAAGAAAGAAACGCTGTTCATGCACTGCCTGCCTGCCCATCGCGGCGAAGAGGTGGCGGCGGAGGTTATCGACGGTCCTCAGTCCATCGTATGGGAAGAGGCCGAGAATCGTCTGCATACCCAAAAGGCACTGATAGAATATCTACTGTTGGGAAGGCTGGAGGAAATCTGATAACTTGAATTTCCAAACAGCTATCCCCTTCGTGCGGCCGATGGAATAGTTATGTAGGATGGATAAAGCGCAGCGTAACCCATCAAATCCGTTATAGCACGGCACCATCAAGCATCCATAAAACGCAAAGTTATATTGCAAAGAACGAATTCGCGCATTTTTATTGACGAGTCAAGCATGAAAAAAATAAAGCAAGTTGATGTGTCTAAAATTAATAAGGTTGTTCTTGCATTTTCCGGCGGCCTGGATACATCGGTAATTTTAAAGTGGCTGCAGGATACTTATCAGTGTGAGGTGGTAACCTTTACTGCCGACATCGGGCAAGGGGAGGAAGTAGAGCCGGCACGCGCAAAGGCGACGCAATTAGGGGTGAAAGAAATCTTCATCGAAGATCTGCGTGAAGAATTCGTGCGTGATTTTGTTTTTCCCATGTTTCGTGCCAATGCGGTATATGAGGGCGAATATCTGCTTGGCACCAGTATCGCCCGTCCGTTGATCGCCAAACGGCAAATCGAGATTGCGCAGATAACCGGAGCAAATGCGGTTTCCCATGGCGCGACAGGGAAAGGTAATGACCAGGTGCGGTTTGAGCTCGGCTATTATGCGCTTCAGCCCGATATCCAGGTGATTGCGCCATGGCGCGAATGGGACCTTACTTCCAGGGAAAGCCTTTTGAACTATGCGGAAACGCATGGCATTCCGGTGGAGATGAAGAAAAAAGGCGGTTCCCCTTATAGCATGGACGCCAATCTGCTGCATATTTCCTATGAAGGTCGAATCCTTGAAGATCCTGCGCATGAGCCGGAGGAATCCATGTGGCGATGGAGCGTATCGCCTGAGAACGCGCCGGATAAGGCGGAATACATCGAACTGGAATTCAGGCAAGGCGATATCATCGCCATAAACGGCCGAAAGCTCTCCCCGGCGGAGGTACTTGCCGAACTTAATCAGTTAGGTGGCAAGCACGGTATCGGGCGCCTGGATCTGGTGGAAAATCGTTACGTCGGCATGAAATCCCGTGGATGCTATGAGACCCCCGGCGGCACCATCATGCTGCGCGCGCATCGGGCCATCGAATCCATTACCCTCGACCGTGAGGTGGCCCATCTGAAAGACGAGCTGATGCCGCGCTATGCGGAACTTATTTATAATGGTTACTGGTGGAGCCCGGAGCGCAGAATGATGCAAACGATGATTGATGCATCCCAGGCGTGTAAACGGCTGGGTGCGAGTAAAGCTCTATAAAGGGAACGTGATCATAGTCGGACGAGACTCTAAAACAGACTCTCTGTTCGATCCTCACATTGCCACTTTTGAGGAAGATCAAGGCGCCTATAACCAGACCGATGCGGCTGGATTCATCAAGCTCAACGCGCTACGGATGCGTATCGCCGCAAATTTAAAAAACAGGCAATAATTACAGGGCCGCACTACATGTTTTCCATCGGTTAAACTTGCCGCAGCCCAACCCGTAAACCAGGAAAAGACTATCGTGCCATCATTCGACATTGTTTCTGAAGTTGACAAGCAGGAAGTCAGAAACGCAATTGACCAGGTGAACAAGGAAGTCACCACGCGCTTTGATTTCAAGGGATCGGATGCGCGCGTGGAGCAGGCGGATTACAAGCTTACCGTTTATGCGGATGACGACTTCAAGCTGAGCCAGGTTCTGGATATTCTGATGGCCAAGCTCGCCAAGCGTGGTGTCGATGTGCGTTGCCTGGACGAAGGGAAGCCGGAAAAAATCAGCGGCAATAAAGTCAAACAGCAAGTCACGGTTAAAACAGGAGTGGAAAGCGAGCTTGCAAAAAAAATTATCAGGCTCATCAAGGATAGCAAACTCAAGGTGCAGGCCAGTATCCAGGGTGAGGCGGTGCGTATTTCAGGCGCAAAGCGTGATACTTTGCAAGAGGCGATACAGCTCGTCAAGAAATCGATTACCGAATTTCCGCTGCAATTCCAGAATTTCCGCGAATGATTCGCCGCATTATCTCAACCGGTTGTTTTGTTCATAAGGCCGGAAATCCATTGCTCATATAAGCGGCAAGCGACCTGATTCAATACCGATACTCGCTCGGCCAGGCCCGTCTGTATTGCCTCTGCCGATTGCACCGATGGTCCGGGGTTGTTGGCAATTTCCTCAGCGCCTGCTTTGCACCAGGCTTTCACCATTTCCTCAGTCATTTCGACATGACATTGTAATGCCAGATGCATGCCCATTGCGAATGCCTGATTTTCGCAATAGGGACTCGAAAGCAGGAGAGCCGCTCCCTCCGGAATGGTAAAACCTTCTCCATGCCAGTGGAACGCCTCAAAGCTCGACAATTCTCCAAACCAATCACGTGCAATAGGATTGTCCGCGACGTTTACTTCACCCCAGCCGATTTCGCTGACCGGGCTTCTGCTTACCACTCCCCCCAGCGCTTTTGACATCAATTGCCCACCAAGACAATGGCCCAAAACCGGAATATTGTGTCTCACCGCCTGCCGGATTAATGCAAGCGCTGGCGCAATCCATGGCAGATCATCGTTTACGCTCATGGGTCCACCCATGAATACCAGCCCGCTAAAATGGTTGGCACGGGTAGGCAATGCCTCGTTGGAGTCGATCTTGACGAGCTGGTAAGGAATGGAATGGGAATCCAGAAACGGGGCAAGATAACCTGGACCCTCTATTGGAAAGTGCCTGAAGATTGCAACGGGTTTCATGAAACGCGTTATTTAGGGTTGATGCACCTGAGGTTGGCGCCGAGGCGAACATTGCTCTGCTTCCGGTGTGGGTGCAGTGCCGAGGGGAATGATTGAATCATATAGCGGTATGGGTAGCGCATTCGGCCACGTGACGCTGTGCCGGAATCTTATTGATTCTGGCGCCACGCCGCTATGTCCGCATCCGCGATCACTCTCTGGCCGGTGACTCTTATGCCGTCGAAATCCGCCTGTTCGTGAGCACCGACCAGATACGTTCCATTCTCTACCAGAATCTCTACCTGTCCGTCAGCCACCGCAATAGTGCCGCCATTTACTCGTTTACTAACGCTAAAACGGGTACCGATATCGCTGATATACGTTGTACCGACTTTCACTTGCAATTTGCCCGCCCCGCCGCCTTTGACGTCAAAATAAGCGTTGCCTCGCAGCAATTCGATCTGGGGAGGCTCGGCGTTGCTGACAGTTACGCTGCTGTCGGCATCCAGACTGATGTCAATATCCGGTGTGGCGGTAATCGTCAGCCGTTCTCCTGGTACAGTTTGGTGGATTCGGGTGGCCATCGGCTTGGCGATGAACCATGACATGAAACCCAGACCGAGAGCCGTGGTAGCAATGGAACCATGCAGCAGGAGGCTTCGCCATCGCGTGCGAGCAGCTAGAGCCATATAATCCTGACCGCTGAGGCCGTAAGGCGTTTGCCACATGGTATGTATATGCTCGAATTTCGTGGGCCATTGGACATCACGTTTTCCCAACCATGTTTCGGCAGCACGCTACTATTGTGAGGGATCGGTAACAAACCCAATTCGTACCAGCCCGGCTTTTGCTGCGATAGACATCACCCTTGCCACGTGCTCGTAATGGACATGCTTATCAGCGCGGATATGCAGTTCGATATTGGGATTCTGTTTTGCCGCTGCGGCAAACCGGGGCGCCAACTGGTCCATGGTCACCGGTTCACCATTCCAGTATAGGCTGGCGTCGTCCCGAAGGGCGAATTCAACATGATCCGGTTGGGTAATATTCGGACTGCTCGATGCTTTGGGCAGATCGACTTTAACCGAATGGGTCAGCAAAGGTGCGGTGATGATGAAGATCACAAGTAATACCAGCATTACGTCCACCAACGGCACCACGTTGATTTCGGACATCGGCATCTGGCGGTTGCCGCCGTCCATGCTGCCAAATGCCATCACGACCTCCTTTCATTGGGTGCAATCGCGGGATTCATTGTGGGGCACTACGCGCAGCAGACGCTCATCCCCAGCGGAGCTATTATTTTTGGCGCCCACCGCAATCAGTACAAATAGATCGTGAGCAAAGGCATCGAGGCGCGCCAGCCAGATGCGATTGCGCCGCACGAATGTGTTATAGGCCAATACCGCCGGAATTGCCACGGCCAGCCCCAACGCCGTCATTATCAATGCTTCACCCACCGGACCGGCCACTTTGTCCAAGGTACCCTGGCCGGATAGTCCGATCTGTACCAGCGCATGATAAATGCCCCATACCGTGCCGAATAGCCCGATATAAGGCGCAGCGGAGCCAGCCGAGGCTATCACCGTGAGTCCATTTTCGACGCGGGTCGCTTCCTGGTCGAGGCCGTTACGTAATACGCGTGTAATGAACTCGCTTGCTCCGCCCGCCGCAGCAAGTTTCTGCAAGCCGTGCTTTTCAGAGTCAGCTGCGGCATCCATCGCAAGCTGCGCCAATTGCGCAAACGCATTATCGCCCGAACCTTCTTTCAAGCGTCGAGTTCACCTCCTGCAGCGAACCGGCGCTCCAGAAACGCTTGAGAAAAGCTATCGGCCTGCCGCCTGCCAGAAAATTGGAGATACCTTTGGTGAGTATGAGATACCAGCTTGCCACCGAAAGCGCAAGCAGCAATACAAGCACGCTGATACCGACGCCATCGAGCTGGGCCAGAAAATTTGAAAATCCGAGACCTGTTTCCATTGATCAATCTCCTTGCAGTACAAAGTTGAAGGGTTGCAGAGCAATGGCACGGACCGGCTGGCCATTGCGCACGGGCGGATTGCATCGCCAGGTTTTTACCGCGGCCATGGCGGCTTCATCCAGACGCTTAAAACCGCTACTTGTCGACTACTCGCACTATGTTTACACGACCTTTTTCATCCAGTTCCACTCGTAGCATCAGCTTGCCCTCTTCGCCAAGCCGCCGAGAAAGCGGCGGGATATGCGGGCGCGTTTAGTTCGGGGCACGCGACAGATAGTTCCGAGGAAAGCGTAACGGGTCCCGGCCGCCATCTGGGGCAGGAGCGGCTTCCGCCACTGGCTCCGGTTCTGGTTCGGGTTCGGGTCGGCTGGGAAGGGGGTGCGACCGGCTCACTCTCGGACCACTACCGGTGCTTCCGCAACTATTTGCCGTGACTGCGGTTTCTTTACCGGTTGAGGCTTGGGTATGGGGGGAGGTGGCTCAGGCTTGGATTCTTCCTTCGGCCTGGAATGCAGGGATAAAATTGACCATCAACGTCGCCAGCTGTTCCGGCGGAGGAATCAATTGCTGCTTGAATAGAAAATAGAGCAACGCACCATGAGCGGCAAGAACAAACATCAGGCCGGGTAAAAAGGCAGGATTATGCTTGATCGCTCTATATTCGATATCACGAGTCGGTTGTCGCATTGCGGGCCAGCCAGTCTTCTACAAACTTCTTGTTGATGAGGCCGGTCTTGGCCTCGCGTTGATGCTTGTGATCATAAAAATACGCACGAGGTACTTCGCCATACCAGCGACTATCGATTTCAAAACGCAAGCGTTCCGGCATATCCTCTGCAAAAACCCATTGCTCAACCTTGTTCATACCATAGCTTTCTGCCCGGGAGATGAGTTGTGGCGTATCGCTGACTGTATCGGTGGCAATCAATACGACGTCCAGCTTGGGATGGCTGCGTTTGAGTTCGCTTAGCATCTTCAACTCGGTCGGGCAATATTGACATTCAAGAGACCACAAAACGAGAATGAAAGGTTTGCCTTCCCGGGGCGCAAGAACCTTCTGGAGACTCCCCGCGGTAAAAGGACGAACGCTTTCAGCCGCAGCGACGGCAGTTACGAAACTTAGCATTAACATGAGAACTAAACGGCGCATCATTGAATGTCCTCCGCTGGGCTGAGTATAAGAGACAGCTTCTTTTGGACTACCCATGAGCAGTGGTAAAATAGCTGCATAATTCGTGATCGGGGCAGAAATTACAGATACAACGATAACGAGCGTTTTTACCATTAAGCCCGACTCAGACTGAATTTTCAGAATTTGAGCTTCAAAAATACCGAACATCAGTAATGTAAATCTAATTAAGAATCAGTCGCAATCCGGATTTGAAATTTTACCACTAAACGTGAATATCTACGTATAGATATTATGGAGAGCAATACAGAAGATTTTTAGGTTACAGAGGCCTGCTGCCAAGTTTTCTATCAGATTGAAACAAGACCATGATAGGCGGGAAATATGATTATCACAATGCGGCATATTGTCGCATGAGTGCAAACCTGAAACCCGGCAGATCTCGACCTTAGCATCTTTCGATATCCCATGTGGCTGGAACACACACTGGGGTCGCAGTTTATAGCGCGCTCCAGAATCTTTGGTGGTGCTTTGCGTGCAACTGCTCTAACACGCAAATATGGCACGTTCTTGCGCTGGTGCGCCGCCGATAAATGGAGCCGTACCTACTGGGGACTGGCCAAGCCAGCCTGATAATATGTTACTTTTCTAAAGGTCCGCCGTATCACAAGCTTATGGATCTGCCTTTGTGAGAGGTAAACTGTTTCGGCAAACCAAAAAAATTTGCTAATATTGCGGCGGGGCGTGAGATCATCTCCCGTTTTTTCATTTTCCAATAGGCAAATCGTCCTGGCTACCCAACAGGAACTTTCGAATTTTCTGGCTGAAACTGAACGGCGCGCGTATAAACAGGCATTATTCGCGGTAAGCGACGAACATCTGGCGCTGGATATTGTTCAGGACTCGATGATGAAGCTCGTTGAGAAATATGCCGCCAAACCACTGGAAGAATTGCCTCTCCTGTTTCAGCGTATTCTGCAAAATACCATAAGGGATTTTTACCGGCGGCAGAAAACCCGCTCCTTGTGGACTACCCTGTTTTCATCATTTATTCCCCGCAATCAGGAAAAGGAAAATGAAGATTACGATCCGCTGGAAACTTTACAGGTGGATGGGCCATCCAATTTTGGTAATCCACATGAGCAATTGGAGCAATCGCAACTTCTCAATTTGACTGGAAAAAGCGATTGAAACCCTTCCAGCACGTCAACGGCAAGCTTTTCTTCTGCGTTACTGGGAAGAAATGGATGTTACAGAAACTGCAACGATTATGGGATGTTCTGAAGGAAGCGTGAAAACTCACTGCTCGCGTGCAACCCATCGTCTTGCTGCATTGCTGGAAAAAAATGGAATTGAGCTATGAATGAACACGAAGTAGGGAAGAAGATAACGCAGTTATTGGATCGTCGGCCTTGATGATATCAAGCAGAGTACGCTAAACCAGCTCCAATCTGCGCGCAGAGCTTCCCTGGAAAATTACCATATGGCCGAGTCAGTGGTCTAATGTCGGCCAAGGCGCTTCAGCGCGGAATGGGCATGAATGGCAGTTCAAGACTGGAAAGCTGCTATCGATTGATAGCGCTGTTGTTTGCTCTGGCGGGTATTGTCTATTGGCAGACCCTGCAGCAAGGCGACGAAAATGAGGAAATCGACATCATGCTGCTTGCCGACGATCTTGCCGATAAACGCTTATCTAGACGACGAGTTCGATGCATGGCTAGATCAGCACTAGCAATAGTGTTTTGGCTTATGTTTTTCACTTTCCGCCGACGCCTTGTCCGACCGAGCCCTCCTGGGAGAAATTGAAACCGCAGCAAAGAGAAGTCCTGGCTCCGCTTGCGCAGGAGTGGAACAATATGGACTCCGCAAAAAAAAAGAAATGGCTGGGCATTGCCAAGCGATACCCGGGCATGACCCCTGAAGAGCAGCATCGCACTCAGTTGCAGATGCGGGACTGGTATTCGCTTACTCCAGAGCAGCGCGAGCTGGTCCGGGAGAAATATAAAACCATTAAAAAACTGCCGCCGGAGAAGCGTCATGAAATAAAGCAAAAATGGCGCGAATACGAGCAGACACCCGAAGACCACAGAGGGAAAATAGCAGATGAACGCGCTAGTTCTAGATATTTCCTGACGCTCTATCAGAGCAAGAACAGCAATCCAAAAAATAACAAGAACGTCCTGTGAGTGAGTTTTCCGAAGCGATAAAAATCTCCGCCCCAGGACTGGGGCGGCGACTGCTGAGCATGCTTTACGAATTTCTCATATTGATTGCCGTTCTGTTTATTGCCAGCTTTGTTTTTCATCTTGTGTTCCGGGATACCAGTTCCCTGTTTTTCCGGCCTGGGCTTCAGCTTTATCTTCTTGTAATTGCGGGCATGTATTTCACCTGGTTCTGGACCCATGGCGGACAAACGCTGCCCATGCAAACCTGGAAGCTTCGGGTGATTAGCGCCAGCGGGGACCGGGTTTATCTGAAACAGGCCCTCGCACGCTATTTATTTGCAGTGATCGGTGTTTTTTTCTTTGGCGGCGGAATAGTTTGGGCATTATTCGATCGCGACCGCCAATTTCTGCATGACAGGCTGGCCGGTACCAGAATCATGAGAATTGAGGGTAAGTCGGAGGGGATTTCGGATAAGAGCGACACAGCTGGAACGTAACTATTTACGCCCCGCTGAAGGTTATCGGTTCTATGTACAGGTTTCGGCTTCAGAGAGTGTCTGATTATCGAAGCTCGCGGCGTTAACGGAGGAGATACTCCAGCTTGTTTGCGTGTTTAGAGCCACTAACCGGTTCCGCCTACCGTTAACCCATCTATGCGTAGCGTAGGCTGACCGACGCCCACCGGTACACTTTGGCCCTCTTTACCGCAAGTGCCGACACCGGGATCGAGCGACATATCGTTGCCGATCATCGAAACCCGAGTGAGTATATCGGGACCATTGCCTATCAGCGTTGCACCTTTCACCGGATAAGAAATTTTCCCATCCTCGATCATGTACGCTTCCGCCGCGGAAAATACGAATTTCCCGCTGGTGATATCCACCTGGCCGCCTCCAAAATTCACTGCGTATAAACCATGTTTCACCGAAGCAATGATCTCCTCAGGACTTTTATCCCCGTTCAGCATATACGTATTGGTCATGCGCGGCATGGGAATATGAGCAAACGATTCGCGCCTGCCGTTACCGGTGACCGGGACATTCATTAGCCGCGCATTCAAGCTGTCCTGCAAGTAGCCCTTCAGTATTCCGTTTTCGATCAAGACCGTACACTGGGTGGGATTTCCCTCGTCATCGATATTAAGCGATCCGCGCCGCCGCGCAAGCGTGCCATCATCCACCACGGTAACGCCCGCCGCAGCGACACGTTCGCCGATGCGGCCAGAAAATGCAGAACTACCCTTGCGATTGAAATCTCCTTCCAGTCCATGGCCGATGGCCTCATGCAACAGTATTCCTGGCCAACCCGCGCCCAATACTACCGTCATGGTTCCAGCCGGCGCAGGTTTTGCATTCAGGTTGACGATGGCCTGATGTACGGCTTTCTCGGCATAATCGCGCAACACCTCGTCTGTGAAATATGCATAATCAAAACGTCCGCCCCCTCCGGCGACGCCTTGTTCCCGTTTCCCATTCTCTTCAGCGATGACTTGCACCGAGATCCGCACGAGAGGTCGGACATCAGCTGCCAGCAGGCCGTCGCTCCGCGCCACCAGCACCACTTCATACTCTCCCGCGAGAGACGCCATAACCTGGATAATGCGCTTGTCAACAGCGCGCGCGTAGCCCTCGAGTTTTTCGAGCAACGCCACCTTGTCGGTATCTTTGAGGCTGGCGATAGGGTCCCGCGGCAGATAAAGTTCGCGTCCCTTGCTGCGCCTGACCGCTTGTACCGACTGCCCGATACCGGTACGCGCTATGGCACGGGTAGCTTCTGCTGCCGAAGCGAGAGCAGGCATGCTGATATCGTCGGAATAGGCGAACGCCGTCTTGTCGCCGCTCACGGCGCGCACACCTACTCCCTGATCAATATTAAAGGTGCCTGATTTGACTATGCCTTCTTCCAGAGCCCAGCCTTCGGAACGACTATATTGAAAATACAGGTCGGCATATTCGACATGGTGCGTAAGCATTTGACCAAACACCTTCTGCAATCCGGCGGTATCTATCTCGTGAGGCGCCAGCAGGCACTGGTTGGCGGTGGCGAAAAGATCGCCAGGTTGAATGATGGGTTCTGTGATCATGATATCAAGGGGTCCAAAAAAATCATCGGTAATCTTAACAGTGATGCAAGGTACGGTGATTCAGCGCAGGCAAGCTATTGCGCAAACTGGCCTGATATTCAGGGTTAATCTCCGCAATCACTACGCCTGCTCCGCGTGGCAGACGATTGAGTATTACCCCCCAGGGGTCGACGATCATGCTGTCTCCGTGCGTTTCCCGCCCATTGATATGATAACCCCCTGTGCGGGAGCAACCACATATGCGAGATTTTCAATCGCACGGGCACGAATCAATGTTTCCCAATGCGCCTTGCCGGTAGTTGCGGTAAAAGCAGCCGGAGCAAAAATGATATCCACTTGTCCCATGGAACGGTAAAGCTCCGGAAAACGCAGATCGTAACAAATCGAAAGACCGATCCGGCCAAATGGTGTCTCCAGGGCAACGACGCCACAGCCGGCTTCGATGGTTTCTTCCTCGGCATAGCGCTCGTTCCCGAGCTCCAGGCCAAATAGATGTATCTTGTCGTATCGGGCAACCTGCTTTCCTTTGTCATCATACACCAGACAACTATTTCTAACCTTATCCGGCCTCGACGACACCAACGGTATAGAACCGCCCACCAACCAGATACCGAGGCGCTTCGCGATATTGCTCAGGAATTCCTGTATCGGTCCGCTATCAACCTGCTCGCGCACCGCTACCTTATCGGCATCTTCCATGCCCATAATGCAGAAATATTCAGGTAGCGCCGCCAGCTTGGCCCCTTGGGCGGCGGCTATTTCAAGTAGTCGGGCAGCCTCTTCCAGGTTGCCGGCTATTTTTGGTCCCGCTGACATCTGAATGGCGGCAATACGGATAGGCCCACTTTTTACTTCTCTGGAGATATCCGTGTCGCGAACGGCTGAGTTATCAAACATTGTTATGATGTAGATTCCATAGACCGCAACAAGAAAGCTTCAGTTCACCCATATTGAGTTCACCCATACTTGGCGCCCCGGATAAATCAAGCGTTGGTAGGGCAGGTGAGACAGAGTAACTGAAAACGATATCTTTATAAAGGGCGCGCTTAAAGCAAAATGTAGTGAAACACATCGCCGAAAGTGGACTTGTTGCAATCGAATACCTATTTAGCAGGCTCAAAGGCTTTGTACCAAGGCGGCGGTTCAGGACACAACACCTTGGAGGAGGGGATGAGACGCGCGGTCCAAACAGGTACAGAGGAGTTCTGGCAGCCCGAGCCGAGTCAACAGTGCGCCCTTCCGACGCGGCCGTGCACCTCGCTTGACGAGAGCAAACGTTATGACTGTTGGAGCATCCACGGCAACAGATCCATACTGTTTGTCAATTCGAACCCGCCCGCTTTGGTGAAGGTACTACTGGCAGATTAAGATGCCCTATTAAGGATAGTCAGCGATGGACGATGGACTTGATCTACTTGTTCTTGAGGGATGACTTGCCAAGCTCCAACCTGAAGGGCTTATTCCTTCCCCGCAGGAAAATTTCGATTACGGTTGCCACACGATTCCAGCCGGCACTTTTGAACGCTCTTAAAGACGGCGTGTTCGATCGCCAGACGCGCGCATATACGTACTTGAACTCTCGACGAGACATATCTCCTGTAGCGAACTGTATGAGACTTTTACCGATGCCCTGCCCGCGCATGTCGGGAAGAACGAATAATTGCACTAACTTCGCTTCTTGATTTGTGAGCGGCCAGAAGTTTCTTTTCCTATAGCGCTCCCCGTACCAGAAAAAACATAGACCGATGATCCGAGAGCCTTCAATACAGGCATATGCGTGAGTATCCTGCCCATGATACCAAGCTTGATCGGCAATTATCCTATCTCCGGCGCTTTCAATTTCCTTTTTTTCGATTGTCTCAAACCTTAATCCGTCTGTTAATAAAGGTTTTTCTTCGGCGCAGTTGCGCCTATAGATATGGTAGAAGGAATAATCTCGAAGCAAAAGCCGAGCCAAGCTTTTAAGGTGTTTTGTCATGAATAATATCAGGTTCCGAATAACAGCATCACTTTATTGACTGCAGGTGTTGAGTTTATTGAGTTGCGTAAAGTTTGCCTATTGGACTGAAGTACATCTTTTGCGAACGGGTCTATATCGTCACTCGCGAATTGCGCCGATTGGCGCGAAATGCATTTTTTTCTAAGATGTACCTATCGACCCTATATACATATGTTAGCTGCAAGGGCTCGCATTTATCCTTGGATAAGAATTGCATCGGTGCAAATCAGCGCAGCAGGGAAGAGCGTTCGGGATAACAAAATAGGACCCGGATCAGTATGGCCAAGCATCCGAACGGTGGTCAAAATGGATGATAATCTGATGCCGATGTCGTCATATTCCATATGAGGGAGACCTTGATCACGATGTCTCATTGCCCTTCCGCGATCGATCCTTGTCATCATGGTTCCGGTTCGGGAATTTCGGAATTCGACTGACGCGCTATCCGCTGCGCTCCGTTCATTTGTAGTTGATTTGGGGCCTCTGGCGTCATGGATGCAGTTTACATTGGAGAATCGCCCCAAAAAGCTGACTGGTGTCGTGTTCAATAAAAGTCGCTAAACGCCATCTACCTCACCCAATTTTATTGTTCATATTCGCTTGATTCGTGTGCTCGCCCGGCCTTTTTGATAACGGTCGGATCGGTCCAGGTACCGGTAATATCATATTCATTGGATGGG
This sequence comes from uncultured beta proteobacterium, assembly GCA_963850515.1. GTDB lineage: Bacteria > Pseudomonadota > Gammaproteobacteria > Burkholderiales > Nitrosomonadaceae > Nitrosospira. The sequence continues at coordinate 21,883 of CAWKMH010000086.1, read as the reverse complement.
GTTGGGTTTTGCATTGCCGTATTTGCAATTGCAGAGGCCACGCCGACCACCGGAGCCGCCAATCCTAATGACGGAATAACTGTGATATGCAGTTTCTGGGTTTCTGCTTCCAGGTTTATTTCACCGTTTATGGCAACCTTTGCAGCGGGTCCTTCTATTTTGAGGTCATCGGTGACAGCTATCCCACGGCCGATTTTCACGTCGCCAGAGATATTATCGAAACCGAAACCTTCGCTGAACACATCATGGAAGTCCAATGTGATTCTTCGTGGTAACGATCGCAGGTCGAAAATACCGAACAGTCTGCCAATTCCCGGCTCAAATTTAGGAAATTGCCCTCGCTTGGCGTTCACCTTAAAGCTGCCTGACAAGGTAGGATAATCTACTGATTGAGGACCACCAGACCACGACAAAACGCCTTCAAGCTTGCCACTGCCGCGTTTCACGCGATCTGGGTGGCCGAGGCGCGCCAGAAACAGGCCAATATCACTCGCCTCTACCGTAAGATTAGCTCGCATAATGGGTTGTGCGGCGCGATTGTGCCAGATGCCGCGCGCCGTTATTGAACTGTCCGGATTGGATATATGCAGTTTCTCGATGCGCCAGTTCCTCTCCTCCTGGTTGGCTACCAGTTCCAGTTGACCCAGTTGTTTCTCGCCAATAAAAAAATTATCTACCGTTACGTCAAAGGCAGGCAAGTCCTTCTCCTGCTGGGTCTGTGCTCGCAAGGTTGATTTAGGTGGGCGGGAATTGGCGGGAATAATCAACCTGTTCAATCGTGCCGTTATTTTACCGTTGCCGGATGGGTCCCAACTGATACCACCATTGATTTGCTCGCTTGTGATGGTGGAATACCATATCCCGTCTTCCCGATCGGCGTCCAGTGTGACGTCTTTCAAGTGCTTGCCCAGAAAGTCGAGCGCACCAATATGGAAATTGATGCTTGTCAGGCCGAGACCCGGCCCAGGTTCATTACTGGCGTGCGCCAATAAGCTGCGCCATCGGTCCAGATTCAGGGATGGCACTTCGCCACTCGCCGATATATCGTTCTGGGGCAAAACAGCAGGCGCCGTACCAAAACTTACTACACCCCTCTCTACGTGATAATTGCCGGCATCATCCTGGCCGCGTTCGAATTTTGCCGTTACCAGTTCGCCATAGCTCAAGCTTAGCTCATCGCTATTCGAATCCATGGCTCTCCTTTCGAAACGTAGCAGTGCAGTGTCGGCGGCAGCCTTCGAGAAAGGCTCAGGTAAATCGGAGGTAATGCCGACCAGTGATGATTCGATGGATACATCTGCCGACTTGTTGCGTATATCGACGGTTGCCAGCCAATCGGTATCGCCACGCAAATGGCGTCTCCATAACGGTGCGGCTCGCGCTGATCCCTGCGGCGGTTCGCTCATTTTGCTGAGGTTAACCTTGCCAACGGCGGATAAACGTATACTACCGTCTGGCATATCAGTGGAATTTATAACCACCGGTCCGCCAAGGAAATGGGCAGTTATATTTTCTGTCTTTATCCCCGAGCCGGTAAAAGCCACGACACCGTTAATGTCATTCAGGTTGGGAAGGTGAGAGCCCGGATCAATGTGATTATCGATAAACCGATAGCTACCTGATACGTTGACCGCTTCGGGATGATCCAGCGGAATATCGAGCTCGAGCAGCAGTCTTCCCTCTCCAGCGATGTTGATGTTATCGACAAGGCTGCCATTGTCGCTGCTGTCCGTGCGCGATGTGGCGAATTTGAAGAATTGCTGCGTCGGGCCGCTTGCTTCCATTTCGCTTCTTAACGTGGCATCGGGTGCAGCCATGTCGGCAATGTTCAAGTTCACCCTGCTTAATTTTGTTCCAGAGATATCGGCTTGGGAAGCATCGAATTCCATGCGGCTATTGTGAAATTGCAGATTCCCGGACATATTCTCTATGCGAGGCCATCCGGGGATGCGATCCAGCGTTACCCCGGACACCTTTGCCTGTAACCTGAAAATACCGTTTTCACCGTGGGCGAAAGGAAACTGGCTCAGGTCTCCCTTGAGATGAAGCCGGGCATCCAGTGCTCCCGCCTCAACGATCGAGTCGTCAAGCCAGTCTCGATAATTCACTGCTATCGGCATGTGATGCATCAAATAAGGTGCATCGGCGCGCGTCAGATGGGCTACCAGGTCGATTCTGCCCGGGGCGTCAGCTGTAAAACGGTAAGTTCCGTAAGCCAACCCCGCAGCATTTTTATTGGAAAAGGAAATATTGTTGAACCTGAATGCAATGGAATCTTTATTGGCTAAAACATTCCAGCTCGCCTGACCGGTGATGATATCCAGCGCCAGCGGCGCACGAAATACTTCAGGCAATTCCACGATGACGTTTTGAGAGTTCAGGGTCAGGGCGCCGCCTCGCTCGGTAATGTCGATATTACCGGAAACGCCCCTGAACGCGGGCAGCCATCCGGATTTTTTCATACCCAAATTGGTGAATCCTCCTTTTGCGCTGAAATGGGGTGGCGTTGGCCATTCACCGCTCCATTTTACCCTCATTTGACGAATTTTTCCGCGGGGCGCACATCTTGCTGAGCTCCTCTCGCAATGGCACGCTGATTGGCAAGTATTTCGCCGCATCTGTCAAAACTTCCAGTTCCAGATTGTCGATACTCAATTTCGTGCTATGAGGTTCAGTCACATTGGAAGGTATCGTCTGCAGCGAAAAACTTACCGGCTGTAATATCCACTTTCGTTTGCCACGGGCAGAAGTACTCAGTTTGTGCGCGAAAATTTCAGTGCCTCCGCCGTTTTATCTTTCGCCATCCGACTCTGCCCTGCAAACGGATAAGGTCTAATTCGGGTAAATCCGGCGCCAGTTGTGCTCTGACATTATGTAAGCGCATGTCCGCAGTCAGCTTCTTCATATCAGTCCCGTCAATTCCCGCCCACATGCGCAGCGCTCCAACGCCTCGATTTAGCCTGATTTCTTGTGGGAAAGGCAGCCAGACACCCCAGGCGGCAATATCGGCATTATCTATCTGCATGAACAGCCGGCCTTGCCACAGGTCAGAGTTGGCCAGTGATTCGCCGGTAAAATCGCCGCGCATATCCAGCTGTGCGGCAAGCTCGGCAGGCGGCATGGCGCGTATGCCGAAGCGATGGCGGTGACCCCTGTTTTCAAGACGCAAGTTGACGAGTAACTCCAGCTCTGGCGCGCCACGCTGGTCATCCTGCCAGAGAATGCTGGCGTTATTGATCCGGACTTGATTCTGATTCAAAAGCCAATCGGAAAAATCGTTTTCACTTCCAGTCAGTTCTTTGCTGAGCGCGAATCCGGCGACATGGATCACACCCTTGGTATCACGGCGCACGATTAAATCGGGCTGTTCGATCTCGATTTCGCGAAAATACAGTTTGCCGTGTAATATTGAACGCCACGAAAGCGTGCCTGACAGTTGATTCAACAGCAACGTAACGTCGCCCTCTTTATCATGTACTTTTACGGCGCGCAGCATCATATGAGGACGGAATCCGTCCCAATTTGCGCTGATCTCGCCTATCGTTATGTGCTGCCCGGAAGCATGGCTGATGGCGGAAGCGATATTTTCCCGGTATTGCTCGATGTCGGGCAGCAGCCAGTAGCGTAGCAATAGCAGCAGCAAAGAAAAACAGGCTGCAACCACGATCAGCACCCATGTCAGCAGCCGGGACAGCAAGCCGGACCGTGGAGGAGGGGGAGGCGTTATTGATAAGTTCAATAAATAGATCCGGTTTGTTTGCGTGGGGCGATATGTTCTTCTCTACCCGTGGATGAGCGGGAAGTATGTTTGTACTTGATCTAAACGATAAGGTGCAAAAGCGTGAAAGAGAGATTAGAGATATCCGCGCCATCTTTGTTCAACCCTGATGACCTCGTAATACCCATGCAGATGGAATACAGATATTTTGATAATTTATTGTAACTCCGAATCTCGACCATGCATACCGATCGTTCTGCAACTGAAATAATCGAACGCATCCTTCCGTTCAGTCGTTACGCATACCGGATAGCTGGAGAGTGAGCCTGAATTACTGGCTGAGCTCAAGCAAAACTTGCAATCTCCTTTTCTGCGAGAGGATATGCAAGCATTCCTGAACACGAATGCCAAAGCTATAAATGACGAGGCATGTCTGAATGGGGTTTTGCGCAGCCTGCGCAAGCGGGTAATGCTGCGGCTGGCAGCACGGGATCTGGGAGGCCTGGCGATCTTGCCGAGGTGATGACGAGCATGACCGATCTGGCGGAGCTCACTATTGGTTTCGCACTGGAGCGTCAACAGCCTGGCTGGCTGATCCCGACCGTTATGGCCAGCCAAGAAATACCGAAAACAGAATTCAGGAAATGCTGGTGATTGCCATGGGAAAGCTGGGCGGTTGCGAGCTCAACGTTTCCTCGGATGTAGACCTGATTTTCGTCTATCCGGAAGACGGCGAAACCGATGGTCACAGATCTATATCCAATCATGATTTTTTTGCTCGTCTTGGACGGAAACTGATTGGTAGCCTCAACGATATCACGCCAGACGGTTACGTTTTTCGCGTGGATATGCGGTTACGTCCATATGGCGAAAGCGGCCCGCTGGTGATGAGCTTTGCCATGCTTGAAGAATATTTCATCAGCCAGGGGCGCGAATGGGAGCGCTACGCCTGGATCAAAGGCCGAGCAATAGCGGGCTCCGCATGCAGAAAGGGCGGTGATTATCGAACAAATAGCACAACCGTTCGTGTTTCGGAAATATCTGGACTTTGGCGCTTACGAATCCATGCGGGATTTACATGCGCAAATACGCCGGGAGGTAAATCGCCACGAGACGCATGGGGATATCAAGCTCGGACCGGGCGGAATCCGTGAGATCGAGTTCATTGCCCAGTTGTTCCAGCTGATCCGCGGCGGGCGGGACGCCGATTTGCGCATCCGTTCTACACTCGCCACATTAGCGTTGCTGCGGGAAAAACAGCAACTGCCAGATAAAACTGTATTAGAGCTCACGGATGCTTATCGCTTTCTGCGCAATCTTGAACATCGCTTACAGTATCTTGATGATCAACAAACGCAGATGTTGCCGGAAATGCATACCGATCAGTCGTTGATAGCGGTTTCCATGGGCTTCTCTTCCTATGGCGAATTTTTGCAGAGACTCGATACCCATCGCTGCAATGTTACCCGGCATTTTGAGGACATCTTCGCTGCTCCACGCAAACCGCAAACTCATCACACCTTCGCATGGTTGTGGCCGGAAAGAAACGATGACGGGATCGAAGCCGAGGCCGCCACTACGCAACTGGTTACGATGGGATTTTCCAGTGCGGAAAAAATTGTGCGTGCGCTTACAGGAGTTTCATGTAAGCATCCGCTATCGCCAATTGCCGCAAGCGAGCAAAAAGCGCGTTGATGCGCTCGTCCCCGCCCTGATCGAAGTGGCTGCCAGGCTCCCTTCGGCAGACACTACACTGGAGCGTTTACTGCAGTTACTGGAAAACGTGAGCCGGCGCGCAGCCTATCTGGCGCTGCTGCTGGAGTATCCCCAGGCCTTGGAGCGGGTAGCCAAACTTGTCAGCACAAGCCAGTGGGCCAGCGAGTACTTGGGCAGGCATCCCATCTTGCTGGATGAATTGCTCAATCCGGCTGATCTTCAGACCGCGCCGGATTGGTCTCGAGCCAGGGCAAGGCTGATTCAGCAATTGAACGAGGCGGGTGGACCCGCAGGCAATGATATCGAGCAACAAATGGATGTGCTGCGACATTTTCAACATGCTCAGGTATTTCAATTGCTCGCCCAGGACGTAGAAGGATTGCTGCCGCTGGAAACTTTGAGCGATTACCTGACCGATCTGGCAGATCTGATACTTGATTCCGTATTAGGCTTGGCCTGGTCAGGGTTGAGAAGAAAGCACCGGGATGAACCGCCTGCTTTCGGCATCATCGGCTATGGCAAGCTGGGCGGGAAAGAATTGGGTTATGCATCGGATCTCGACATCATTTTTCTTTATGACGACAGCCATCCTGATGCAGCCGGAAATATACGCCAGGCTGAGTCAGCGCATCAACTCCTGGCTTACAAGTTACACTTCAGCCGGCTTGTTGTACGAGACCGATTTACGCCTGCGCCCGAACGGCAGCAGCGGCTTGCTGGTAAGTTCGGTACAGGCTTTTGATCAATACCAGCGAAATCATGCTTGGGTCTGGGAGCATCAGGCATTGACACGGGCGCGATTCGTAGCGGGAGATGTTCATGTAGGGGAAGCTTTCGAGCGTACTCGCAAGGAAGTTCTTCGCCAGCCTCGCGAACTGGAAAGCTTGAAACGAGAGGTGTCGGCCATGCGGCAAAAAATGCTTGATGCCCATCCCAATTCAAGCGGGTTATTCGATGTCAAGCACGACCGTGGGGGCATTATTGATGTTGAATTCATTGTGCAATACCTGGTTCTGGGCCATGCCTGCGACCATCCGGAATTGACAAACAACATCGGCAACATCGCGCTGCTGCGGCTTGCTGGAAAACTTGGGCTTATCCAGAGGAAACTGCGGAGCGAGCGCTCAGCGCCTATCGGGAATTCCGGCGAATTCAACATCGTCTAAGATTGAGCGGGGACTCGGGCCTGGCGGGTACACCCTCACGGAGAGGCAAATCGCGAAAGTTTGCACGAGTTGAAGCAGACTATTTGAAAGACGGGTCCTTCGCTGTATTGCGATTGTGGGATGAAGTATTTGGTACATCCCGTCTTTAGACGATCATCCTTGATCTGTGTTTATCCTTTACAAACGCTCTCGTTGAATTTCAGGATAACTGCTGATATAGCGGTGGAGTGGGCGTATACAGCCAGCGTTTTCATTTTTCAAGGAAAAATGCGTTAGAATACGCAATTCTCAATTCTCTCCGGAGTCCCTGAATGTCAATGTCCGACCGCGACGGCGTGATCTGGAGCGATGGAAAAGTAATTCCGTGGCGTGATGCTACCACTCATGTGCTTACCCACACCCTGCACTATGGGTTAGGCGTATTCGAGGGTTTGCGTGCCTATCAAACGCCCCGAGGCCCTGCGATTTTTCGTTTGCAGGAGCATACCGACCGTTTGTTCAATTCCGCACATATTTTCATGATGAAAATACCTTATGACAAGGCGACGCTGATGGAGGCGCAGCGCGATATGGTCAGGCAGAACAAGCTGGAATCGTGCTATATCCGGCCGATCGTTTTCTACGGCTCCGAAGCCATGGGTATTTCAGCCACGACGCTTTCCGTGCATGTGGCTATCGCAGCCTGGCCATGGGGCGCCTATTTGGGCACGGATGGCCTGGAAAACGGTATTCGTGTCAAGACATCCTCATTCTCGCGCCATCATGTCAATGTCAACATGTGCCGCGCCAAGTCGGTCGCGACCTACGCAAATTCAATATTGGCTCATCAGGAGGTTGCGACTGACGGCTATGATGAAGCGCTGCTGCTGGATGTGGACGGCTATGTGGCGGAGGGAGCGGGCGAAAATATATTTATCATCAAGCATGGGCAAGCTCTATACGCCGGATATGACTTCCTGCCTCGAGGGTATTACGCGTGCTTCCATCCTGGAGCTTGCCGAAGAAATCGGAATTCCGGTAATCGAGAAGCGAATTACCCGCGATGAAGTTTATTGTGCTGATGAAGCCTTTTTTACCGGTACTGCAGCGGAAGTGACCCCGATTCGGGAACTTGATAATCGTAGAATCGGCAGCGGAAAACGTGGTCCGATAACCGAAAGGCTACAAACCATGTTTTTTGACTGTGCCAGGGGCAAGACTGAAAATCATGCCGAATGGCTCACCTATGTCTGATTTCGCTGATCTATATTTGATACGAGCTGAGAGAAACGATGCAGAATCATGCCAGTAATAATAAAGAGCGCCAAATAGAAGTCACTACTGATGATTTACCGCTTCATTGCCCGATGCCATCAATGTTGTTATGGAATTCGCATCCTCGCGTGTTCTTGCCGATAGAAGGCACAGGCGAAGCACTATGTCCATACTGTGGTACGCGCTACACCCTTAAAGGGGGTGCGGCGTCAGGTCATCATTAACGAAAGCAGGTATTTGATGCTGAAAACGGAAAGCCATAGTCCTGATCGGTGACTATGGCTGTTTTTTAAGTATTAGTTGAGCTGTATCTCAAATATTGCTATTCAACCTTACGCATCTAATGCACACATTCCCGCACGAAATTTTCAAGGCTTACGATATTAGAGGTATTGTCGGGAAAACACTGACCGCTGAAATCGTCGAAGCCATTGGTCAGGCTATCGGATCTGAAGCACGAGTACGCGGACTTGCATCGATAGCGATAGGGCGCGATGGCAGATTATCAGGTCCGGAACTGGCGCAGGCACTTGCGAAAGGTTTGCAAAAAAGCGGTATCGACGTGATAGACGTCGGGATGGTCGCCACCCCCATGCTCTACTTCGCTGCCCATATGTTGTGCAATTATTCCGGTGTTATGGTTACCGGCAGCCACAATCCTCCGGAATATAATGGCTTGAAGATGGTATTGGGCGGTGAAACCTTGGCCGCTGAATCCATTCAAGCCTTGAGTGGGCGGCTTGAAAATAATGATTTTTCTTACGGCAATGGCGACTATCGCACGCACGATATTGCGGAAACATATCTCCAGCGCATAACCAGCGATGTGAAGCTGACGCGTCCCATGAAAATCGTCATTGATTGCGGTAATGGTATACCCGGCCGCTATGCGCCCACGCTATATCGTAGATTGGGATGCGAGGTAACCGAGTTGTTCTGCGAGGTCGACGGGACTTTTCCCAATCATCATCCCGACCCGTCCGTTCCCGAGAACTTGCGGGACCTGATTAAGGCGCTTAAAACTGCCGATGCGGAAATAGGTCTTGCCTTCGACGGTGATGGCGATCGTGTGGGGGTGGTTACCAAGAATGGCACCATCATTTATCCCGATCGCCAGTTGATGTTGTTTGCTGCCGATGTATTGTCCAGAAATCCGGGCGGGCGGATCATTTTTGACGTGAAATGTACTCGCAATCTTGCTCCGTGGATCAGGCAACATGGCGGCGAGCCTATCATGTGGAAGACGGGACATTCGTTTATAAAAGGCAAATTGAAAGAAACCGGTGCGTTGCTGGCTGGAGAAATGAGTGGACACATTTTTTTTAATGAACGCTGGTATGGATTTGATGATGGGCTCTATGCAGGTGCGCGCCTGCTGGAGCTACTCAGTTCCACAACGGATATCAATCTTGCACTCAATGAAATCCCGGACGCCATTAGCACGCCTGAATTGCAGATAAGATTGCAAGAAGGCGAAAACTACCGCGTTATCGCGCAATTACAGAAAACTGCGCGCTTTGATAATCCTGAGCGCGTGATTACCACCGATGGACTACGGGTCGAATATAAGGACGGTTTTGGATTGGCGCGCTCATCCAATACCATGCCCGTGATCGTGCTACGATTTGAGGCCGACAGCGAGGCAGCTTTAAAACGTATACAGAAGGATTTTCGCAAGGTTATTTTGCAGGTCAAACCGGATGCGGAGTTGCCCTATTAGATAACCTCCCAACAGTGTTCCCACTGTCAGGTTCAGTTATCAGTCAGTGGACCGGAACGCTTCGCCGTCGCACTTGTTCGAAAGTTCGCTATTACAGAGACAGAGAATATCGATTCTTCAACTTGCCCGACAGCACCGGTAATACTTGATATTGCGATGTATTATAATATTATGTTCGGGTAAGGGAATAGGGACACAAGGAGGTATTGTTGATTATTATGAACAGAGGAAAAAATACCAAAACTCGTGTTCTGTTTGTTTGCATGGGAAATATTTGTCGCTCTCCCACTGCGGAGGCTGTCTTCAGGCATCAATTTACCGCTGCCGGCTTTGAGAACGCCATCCACATCGATTCTGCCGGTACGCATGATTATCATATCGGTGCACCGCCGGACGCGCGCGCTCAGAAAGCGGCGGCGCAGCGAGGCTATGACGCAACAGCGTTGCGCGCCCGTCAGGTGGATGAAACGGATTTTGAGGTTTTTGACTATATTCTGGCGATGGATAAGGCTAATCTGGCCATACTCGAACGAGAATGTCCGCCCCAATACAGCCATAAGCTTGGGTTGCTGATGCAATACAGTGAGCGGTATTCGGAAGCCGTGGAGGAGGTACCTGATCCTTATTTTGGAGGAAATCAGGGTTTCGAACACGTGCTGAATATGGTCGAGGAAGCGGGACGCGGATTACTCATCCGGCTTCGTGGTGAAAAATAGCTGGCAGCCTCTGTCGGGCTTGAAGATTCGCAGCGAAATATGAACCGGCCAGACGCTTTGTAGTCGATTTCCTTTAAGTCCGACAGGTGCTGGAGAACGACGCCTGAACAAGTACTTCGCAGGTGCAGTAAAAGCAGTAAAAAGGCGGGAGTGTTCTGTCCCGCCTTTTATCTTTTGCAAATATCGATTCCTATTTCTACGTTTCGACTTGTACCAACGGTTCGTCCTGGTTCACTACCGGAGGAGGAGGCGTTCTTTTCCGCCGCCGCTGCGGTAGCGCTGATTCTGTTGCCGCCTCGGCTTCAGCCGTTTTTATCTTTTCCGGTTGTGTTTCGATCATGATCAATCCACTCGCAACCAGGTTCAACGGTTCGATTACATCCGATCGTTGAGGCAATCGGGCTTCTTCCTGTTCTGATACAGGAGCCATAACCTCGATTTCGGCCGCGGCAGTTTCATTGTTTGTTTTGCCAATTTCAAATTCATCCGGAGACGGTTCCCGCATGGTTGTGATAGAGGCGGGTGGGCTTACGTTGCCAGTTCCTTGATAGGCTCATGAGAGGCACCTGAACGGTTTGCTGTTTATCCTGCTCGCTTTCCGGCTCAGGCACTATCGGAACAGGTAAGGCTGAGGTCGGCACTGCCGACACTGGCTGGGCCATCACGGGTATATTTACCGGCATGTTTTCATCCTCATGCAATGATTCAGGATGAGGACTACCCGTTGACTCCGAAGGTGCTTCCGCCGCTTGCAGATGAGGAAGGGTAAGGATGAGCGCCGACGCCTCTTGTGTTGATGCGGAAAGGGCTTCCGGAACAGGGCTTTCTTCACGCGCCGCTTGGTCAGCATGCTGGGTGTGAGATCTGCTACCGCTGGCTGTTTATTTTCATGGGACCCCCGCTCGGTGCGGTCACCTCGATCACGCTGTCTCCCACCACGACGTCTGCGGCGGCCACCATCTTCGCCCTGCTGCAAAGCCTCTTCAGCCACCGGCTGTTCTTCTGGCCGCGGTTTGAGGTCGGTTGCATCTTCTCTTCGCGTGGTGGTCGCGGATGCTTTTTTCAGTGGGCCGTTCACTCTGCAACTTCCCATCACTACGTTCCCCACGTTGAGGCGCAGCGTCCCGGGTAAGACTCGATGTATTAGCGGCTTCACTGCCATGCTCACCACGATCGTCGCGCCCACGCGAGTGACTCGCGGTGTTTTTTCGTATCAACATCGCGCGCTTCGCGCCCGCGCTCTCGACGGCCACGGCCGCGCTCTGCTCGTTGCAGGCCGGTCTTTATCTGTTCTGGCCGCACATTGTTTTCTGCCACGCCCATCTGTTTGAACCAGCTGAATATTCTATCCAGAAAAGAAAGCTGCTCAGGTTCATGATGAGATTTACTCTCACGTATCGGAGCGGGTTGCGGCGGAGTAATGCCTGGACGGCAGCTTGTTGCCGTGCCGGCTTGGCCTCTTGCGCAGCTGACGGTAACGCAATTTCGGTGGCCGGTTTCTCCACCATTTGATAGCTGGTTTGAATTTCACCCAGTTTCACATCGTCATGACGCAAGCGGGTGATGTTGTAGTTTGGCGTTTCGAGATGAATGTTCGGAATCAGTACTACGCTTACCTTTAATCGGGCTTCGATTGCATGAATTTCCGCGCGCTTCTCATTTAGTAGATAGGTGGCTACATCAACTGGTACCTGAGCGTGAAGCACGGCGGTATTCTCTTTCATCGCTTCTTCCTGAATTATCCTTAGAATATGCAATGCAGAGGAATCAGTACCGCGGATGTGTCCGGTACCGTGGCAACGCGGGCAGGAGATATAACTACTTTCACCCAGCGAAGGACGCAGGCGCTGACGCGATAATTCAAGCAGACCAAAACGGGAGATCTTGCCCATCTGCACACGTGCGCGGTCATAACGCAACGCATCGTGCAGCCGATTTTCCACCTCACGCTGGTTACGAGCGATTTCCATATCGATGAAGTCAATCACTACGAGTCCGCCCAGGTCGCGCAGCCGCAGTTGCCGAGCGATTTCTTCCGCGGCTTCCAGGTTCGTGTTAAGCGCGGTTTGTTCGATATCCGAACCGCGAGTGGCGCGCGCCGAGTTTACGTCAACCGACACCAGCGCTTCTGTATGATCAATAACGATCGCACCGCCCGAGGGTAGTGTGACTTGACGCGAATAAGCGGTTTCGATCTGGTGCTCAATCTGAAAACGTGAAAATAGCGGCACATCGTCGCGGTAAAGCTTGACCCGATTGACATTGGCCGGCATGACGTGGCTGATGAACTGGCACGCCTGCTCGTAGATGCTTTCAGTATCAATCAGGATTTCGCCGATCTCCTGATGAAAGTAATCTCGTATGGCGCGGATTACGGCTGCTTTCCTGATAAATCAGGAAAGCGCCGCTTTGGCTGCTGGAAGCATCTTCAATGGCACGCCACAGTTGCAGCAAATAATTAAGATCCCACTGCAATTCTTCTTCACTTCGCCCTATTCCAGCAGTACGGGCTATAATGCTCATGCCGGAAGGAATGCTCAGTTGCGCCATGACGTCACGCAGTTCCGCGCGGTCTTCGCCCTTATGCGACGCGATACGCCTCCGCCGCGAGGATTATTGGGCATCAGGACCAGATAGCGGCCTGCCAGGGAAATATAGGTGGTTAGTGCAGCCCCCTTGGTTCCGCGTTCATCCTTGTCCACCTGAACGATGAGCTCCTGGCCTTCACGGAGCGCATCCTGGACGCGAACGCGGGCCGGGTCTGCATTTTCCTTGAAATAGGAGCGGGAAATTTCCTTGAATGGCAGGAAGCCATGCCGTTCCCCGCCATACTCGACAAAAGCGGCTTCGAGGCTCGGCTCAAGGCGGGTAATAACGGCTTTGTAGATATTGCTCTTGCGTTTGTTCCTTGCCGGCAGATTCAATGTCGAGGTCAATAAGTTTTTGACCATCAACAATGGCGACACGCAGTTCTTCCGGCTGTGTCGCATTAAATAGCATGCGTTTCATTTTATGCCCCCCGCGCTCTGGTCACGGGTAGATAGCCTACGCGCGAAGAGGAAAGTCCTCCGACGCAGCGTAGGCTGTCTGCCCGTGACCAGAGCGCGGGAGGCATAAAATGAAACGCATGCTATTTAATGCGACACAGCCGGAAGAACTCCGTGTCGCCATTGTTGATGGCCAAAAGCTTATTGACCTCGACATTGAATCTGCCGGCAAGGAACAACGCAAGAGCAATATCTACAAAGCAGTTATTACCCGCCTTGAGCCGAGTCTCGAAGCCGCTTTTGTCGAGTATGGCGGCGAACGGCATGGTTTTCTGCCATTCAAGGAAATTTCCCGCTCTTATTTCAAGGAAAATGCAGACCCGGCCCGCGTTCGCGTTCAGGATGCGCTCCGTGAGGGTCAGGAACTCATTGTTCAGGTGGACAAGGACGAACGCGGAACCAAGGGAGCTGCACTAACCACCTATATTTCATTGGCTGGCCGCTATCTGGTCCTGATGCCCAATAATCCACGCGGCGGAGGTGTCTCCCGCCGCATTGAGGGTGAAGATCGCGCGGAACTGCGTGACGTCATGTCGCAACTGAGTGTTCCTTCGGGCATGAGCATTATTGCCCGTACCGCCGGAATCGGCCGAAGTGAAGAAGAATTGCAGTGGGATCTTAATTATCTGCTGCAACTGTGGCGTGCCATTGAAGATGCCTCCAAAAATCAAAGCGGCGCTTTCCTGATTTATCAGGAAAGCAGCTTGGTAATACGCGCCATACGCGATTACTTTCATCAGGAGATCGGCGAAATCCTGATTGATACTGAAAGTATCTACGAGCAGGCGTGCCAGTTCATGAGCCACGTCATGCCGGCCAATGTCAGCCGCGTCAAACTCTATCGGGACGATGTACCGCTATTTTCGCGTTTTCAGATTGAGCACCAGATTGAAACTGCTTATTCACGCCAGGTAACGCTACCTTCGGGCGGCGCCATTGTTATTGATCATACCGAAGCGCTGGTATCGGTTGACGTAAACTCGGCACGCGCCACGCGTGGTTCCGATATCGAGCAAACCGCGCTCAATACCAATCTGGAAGCCGCCGACGAAATCGCACGGCAATTGCGTCTGCGTGATCTGGGCGGACTTGTGGTAATTGACTTTATCGATATGGAGATCACTCGCAACCAGCGTGAGGTTGAAAATCGGCTGCACGACTCGTTGCGCTATGATCGCGCACGGGTGCAGATGGGCAAGATTTCCCGTTTTGGTCTGCTGGAATTATCACGTCAGCGCCTGCGTCCCTCGCTGGGTGAGAGCAGTTATATCTCCTGCCCGCGTTGTCACGGCACCGGACATATCCGCGGCACTGATTCCTCTGCATTGCATATTCTCAGGATAATTCAGGAAGAAGCGATGAAAGAGAATACCGCCGTGCTTCACGCTCAAGTACCGGTTGATGTGGCCACCTATCTACTGAATGAGAAACGTGCGGAAATTCATGCAATCGAAGCCCGATTAAAGGTAAGTGTAGTACTGATTCCGAACATTCATCTCGAAACGCCGAACTACAACATCACCCGTTTGCGTCATGACGATGTGAAACTCGGTGAAATTCAAACCAGCTATCAAATGGTGGAGAAACCGGCCACCGGAATTTTCCTTACCGTCAGCTGCGCAAGAAGCCAAGCCGGCACGGCAACAAGCTGCTGTGCGAGGCATTACGCCGCCGCAACCCGCTCCGATACGTGAGCATAAATCTCATCATGAACCCGAGCAGCTTTCTTTTCTGGATAAAATATTCAGCTGGTTTAAGCAGATGGGTGTGGCAGAAAAAAATATGCGGCCAGAACAGATAAAGACCGGTCCGCAACGAACAGAGCGCGGCCGGGGCCGTCGAGAGCGCGGGCGCGAAGTGCGCGATGCGAGCACGAAAAAACACCGCGAGTCACTCAGCGTGGGCGCGACGATCGTGGTGAGCATGGCAGTGAAGCCGCTAATGCATCGAGTCTTGCCCGGGACGCTGCGCCTCAACGTGGGGAACGCAGTGATGCGAAGTTGCAGAGTGAACGCTCCACTCAAAAAAAGCATCCGCGACCACCACGCGAAGAGAAAATCCGAACCGAACTCAAGCCACGGCCAGAAGAACAGCCTGCGGCTGAAGACGCTTTGCAGCAGGGTGAAGATGGCGGACGCCGCAGACGTCGTGGTGGGAGGCAGCGTGATCGGGGTGACCGCACAGAGCGGGCTCCCATGAAAATAAACAGCCAGCGGTAGCAGATTCTCACACCCAGCATGCTGACCAAGCGACGCATGAAGAAAGCCCTATTCCGGAAGCCCTTTCCGCATCAATGCAGGAGGCATCGGCGCTCATACTTACCCTTCCTCCTCTGCAAGCGGCGGAAACACCTTCGGAGTCAACGGGTAGTCCCCATCCTGAATCTTTGCATGAGGATGAAAATATGCCGGTAAATACCGTGATGGCCCAGCCAGTGTCGGCAGTGCCGACCTCGCCCTTACCTGTCCCGATAGTGCCTGAGCCGGAAACAGAGCAGGATAAGCAGCAAACCGTTCAGGTGCCTGCTCATGAACCTATCAAGGAACTGGCAACAGTAAGCCCGCCCGCCTCTATCACAACCATGCGGGAACCGTCTCCGGATGAATTTGAAATTGGCAACACAAACAATGGAAACTGCCGCGGCCGAAATCGAGGTTATGGCCCCTGTATCCGAACGGGAAGAAACCCGATTGCCTCAACGATCGCCGATGTAATCGAACCGTTGAACCTGGTTGCGAGTGGATTGATCATGATCGAAACACAACCGGAGAAAATAAAAACGGCTGAAGCCGAGGCGGCAACAGAATCAGCGCTACCGCAACGCCGGCGGAAAAGAACACCTCCTCTCCGGTAGTGAACCAGGACGAACCGTTGGTACAAGTCGAAACGCATAAATAGGAATCAATATTTGCAAAAGATAAAAGGCGGGACAGAACACTCCCGCCTTTTTACTGCTTTTTCTGCACCTGCGAAGTACTTGTTCAGGCGTCGTTCTCCAGCACCTGTCGGACTTAAAGGAAATCGACTACAAAGCGTCTGGCCGGTTCATATTTAGCTGCGATTCTTCAAGCCCGACAGAGGCTGCCAGCTATTTTTCACTACGAAGCCGGATGAGTAATCCGCGTCCCGCTTCCTCGACCATATTCAGCACGTGTTCGAAACCCTGATTTCCTCCAAAATAAGGATCCGGCACCTCCTCCACGCCTTCCGAATACCGCTCACTGTATTGCATCAGCAACCCAAGCTTATGGCTGTATTGGGGCGGACATTCTCGTTCGAGTATGGCCAGATTAGCCTTATCCATCGCCAGAATATAGTCAAAAACCTCAAAATCCGTTTCATCCACCTGACGGGCGCGCAAGCTGTTGTGTCATAGCCTCGCTGCGCCGCCGCTTTCTGAGCGCGCGCGTCCGGCGGTCACCGATATGATAATCATGCGTACCGGCAGAATCGATGTGGATGGCGTTCTCAAAGCCGGCAGCTGTAACTTGATGTCTGAATACAGCCTCGCAGTGGGAGAGCGACAAATATTGCCCATGCAAACAAACAGAACACTAGTTTTGGTATTTTTTCCTTCTGTTCATAATAATCAACAATACCTCCTTGTGTCCCTATTCCCTTACCAACATTATATTATAATACATCGCAATATCAAGTATTACCGGTGCTGCCGGGGAGGAAGTTGAAGAATCGATATTCTCTATCTCTGTAATAGCGAACTTTCGAACAAGTGCGACGGCGAAGCGTTCCGGTCCATTGACCTGATAACTGAAACCTGCAAAATGGGAACACTGTTGGAAGGTTATCTAATAAGGCAACTCGCATCCGGTTTGACCTGCAAAATAACCTTGCGAAAATCCTTCTGTATACGATTTAAAGCTGCCTCGCTGTCGGCTTCAAATCGTAGCACGATCACGGGCATCGTATTGGATGAGCGCGCCAATCCAAAACCGTCCTTATATTCTACGCGTAGTCCGTCGGTGGTAATCACACGCTCAGGATTATCAAAGCGCGCAGTTTTCTGTAATTGCGCGATAACGCGGTAGTTCTCACCTTCTTGTAATCTTATCTGCAATTCAGGCGTCTAATGGCGTCCGGGATTTCATTTAGTGCAAGATTGATATCCGTTGTGGAACTGAGTAGCTCCAGCAGACGGCACCTGCATAAAGCCCATCATCAAATCCATACCAGCGTTCATTAAAAAAAATATGTCCACTCATTTCTCCAGCCAGCAATGCACCGGTTTCTTTCAATTTCCTTTTATAAACGAATGTCCCGTCTTCCACATGATAGGCTCGCCGCCATGTTGCTTGATCCACGGAGCAAGATTGCGAGTACATTTCACGTCAAAAATGATCCGCCCACCCGGATTTCTGACAATACATCGGCAGCAAACAACATCAACTGGCGATCGGGATAAATGATGGCGCCATTCTTGGTAACAACCCCCACACGATCGCCATCACCGTCGAAGGCAAGCCCTATTTCCGCATCGGCAGTTTTAAGAGCCTTAATCAGGTCTCGCAAGTTCTCGGGAACGGACGGGTCGGGATGATGATTAGGAAAAGTCCCGTCGACCTCACAGAACAGCTCGGTTACCTCGCATCCCAATCTACGATATAGCGTGGGCGCATAGCGCCGGGTATACCATTACCGCGATCAATGACGATTTTCATCGGACGCGCCAGTTTCACATCGCTGGTTATGCGCTGGAGATATGTTTCCGCAATATCATGCGTGCGATAGTCGCCACTGCCGTAAGAAAAATCGTTATTTTCAAGCCGCCCACTCAAGGCTTGAATTGATTCAGCGGCCAAAGTTTCACCGTCCAATACCATCTTCAAGCCATTATATTCCGGTGGATTCTGGCTGCCGGTAACCATAACACCGGAATAATTACATAACATGTGGGCAGCAAAGTAGAGCATGGGGGAGGCTACCATCCCGACGTCTATCGCGTCGATACCGCTTTTTTGCAAACCTTTCGCAAGTGCCTGTGCCAGTTCCGGGCCTGATAATCTGATCGCGCCCTATCGCTATCGATGCAAGTCCGCGTACTCGTGCTTCAGATCCGATAGCCTGACCAATGGCTTCGACGATTTGAGCGGTTACTGTTTTCCCGACAATACCTCTAATATCGTAAGCCTTGAAAATTTCGTGCGGGAATGTGTCCATTAGAGCGTAAGGTTGAATAGCAATATTTGGATACAGCTCAACTAATACTTGAAAAAACAGCCATAGTCACCGGTCAGGACTATGGCTTTCCGTTTTCAGCAATCAAATACCTGCTTTCGTTAATGATGACCTGACGCCGCACCCCCTTTAAGGGTGTAGCGCGTACCACAGTATGGACATAGTGCTTCGCCTGTGCCTTCTATCGGCAAGAACACGCGAGGATGCGAATTCCATAACAACATTGATGGCATCGGGCAGTGAAGCGGTAAATCATCAGTAGTGATTTCTATTTGGCGCTCTTTATTATTACTGGCATGATTCTGCATCGTTTCTCTCAGCTCGTATCAAATATATATCAGCGAAATCAGACATAAGTGAGCCATTCGGCATGATTTTCAGTCTTGCCTCTGGCACAGTCAAAAAACATGGCTTGTAGCCTTTCGGTTATCGGACCACGTTTTCCGCTGCCGATTCTACGATTATCAAGTTCCCGAATCGGGGTCACTTCCGCTGCAGTACCGGTAAAAAAGGCTTCATCAGCACAATAAACTTCGTCGCGGGTAATTCGCTTCTCGATTATCGGAATCCCGATTTCTTCGGCAAGCTCCAGGATGGAAGCACGCGTAATACCCTCGAGGCAGGAAGTCATATCCGGCGTATAGAGCTTCCCATGCTTGATGATAAATATATTTTCGCCCGCTCCCTCCGCTACATAGCCGTCCACATCCAGCAGCAGCGCTTCGTCATAGCCGTCAGTTGCAACCTCCTGATGAGCCAATATTGAATTTGCGTAGGTCGCGACCGACTTGGCGCGGCACATGTTGACGTTGACATGATGGCGAGAGAATGAGGACGTCTTGACACGAATGCCGTTTTCCAGGCCATCCGTGCCCAAATAAGCGCCCCATGGCCAGGCTGCGATAGCGACATGCACAGAAAGCGTCGTGGCTGCAATACCCATGGCTTCGGAGCCGTAGAAAACGATCGGCCGGATATAGCACGATTCCAGCTTGTTCTGCCTGACCATATCGCGCTGCGCCTCCATCAGCGTCGCCTTGTCATAAGGTATTTTCATCATGAAAATATGTGCAGAATTGAACAAACGGTCGGTATGCTCCTGCAAACGAAAAATCGCGCGCCTCGGGGCGTCTGATAGGCACGCAAACCCTCGAATACCCCTAGCCCATAGTGCAGGGTGTGGGTAAGCACATGAGTGGTAGCATCACGCCACGGAATTACTTTTCCATCGCTCCAGATCACGCCGTCGCGGTCAGACATTGACATTCAGGGACTCCGGAGAAATTGAGAAGTGCGTATTCTAACGCATTTTTCCTTGAAAAATGAAAACGCTGGCTGTACGCGCCCACTCCGCCGTATATCAGCAGTTATCTTGAAATTCAACAGAGCGTTTGCAAAGAGATAAACACAGATCAAGGATGATCGTCTAAATACGGGATGTACCAAATACTTCATCCCACAATCGCAATACAGCGAAGGACCCGTCTTTCAAATAGCCTCCTTCAACTCGTGCAAACTTTTGCGATTTGCTCTCCGTTGATGGTGTTCCCGCCAGGCCCGAGTCCCCGCTCAATCTTAAACGATGTTGAATTCGCCGGAATTCCCGATAGGCGCTGAGCGCTCGCTCCGCAGTTTCCCCTTGGATAAGCCCAAGTTTTCCAGCAAGCCGCAGCAGCGCGATGTTGCCGATGTTGTTTGTCAATTCCGGATGGTCGCAGGCATGGCCCAGAATCAGGTATTGCACAATGAATTCAACATCAATAATCCCCCGCGGTCGTGCTTGACGTCGAACAACCCGCTTGAATTGGGATGGGCATCGAGCATTTTTTGCCGCATGGCCGACACTTCGCGCTTCAAGCTTTCCAGCTCGCGAGGCTGGCGAAGAACTTCCTTGCGGGTATGCTCGAAAGCTTCCCCTACATGAACATCTCCCGCTACGAATCGCGCCCGTGTTAATGCCTGATGCTCCCAAACCCAAGCATGATTTCGCTGGTATTGATCAAAGCCTGGACCGAACTTACCAATAAACCGCTGCTGCCGTTCGGGCGCAAGCGTAAATCGGTCTCATACAACAGGCCGGCTGAAGTGTAACTTGTAAGCCAGGAATTGATGCGCTGACTCAGCCTGGCATATATTTCGGCTGCATCGGGATGGTTGTCGTCATAAAGAAAAATAATGTCGAGATCCGACGCATAGCCCAATTCTTTCCCACCCAGCTTTCCATAGCCGATGATGCTAAAAGCAGGCGGTTTATCCCGGTGCTTTCTTCTCAACCCTGACCAAGCCAAGCCCAAACGGATCCAGTATCAGATCTGCCAGATCGGTCAGGTAATCACTCAGGGTTTCCAGCGGTAGCAATCCTTCTACGTCCTGGGCGAGCAATTGAAATACCTGAGCATGTTGAAAATGCCGCAGTACATCCATTTGTTGCTCGATATCACTGCCTGCGGGTCCACGCGCCTCGTTTAATTGCTGAATCAACCTTGCCCTGGCTTGAGACGAATCGGGTGCGGCCCTAAGATCAGCCGGATTGAGAAATTCATCCAGCAAGATGGGATGCCGGCCCAAGTACTCGCTGGCCCACTGGCTTGTGCTGACAAGTTTGGCTACCCGCTCCAAGGCCTGAGGATACTCCAGCAGCAGCGCGAGATAGGCTGCGCGCCGGCTCACGCTCTCCAGTAACTTGTAGGTAAACGCTCCAGCGTAGTGTCTGCCGAAGGGAATCTGGCAGCCACTTCGATCAGGGCAGGGACGAGCGCATCAACCCGCTTTTTGCTCGCTTGCGGCAATTGGCGATATCGGGTGCTTACATGAAACGCCTGTAAGCGCCGCACAATTTTTTCCGCACCGGAAAATCCCATCGTAACCAGTTGCGTAGTGGCGGCCTCGGCTTCGATCTCCGTCATCGTTTCTTTCCGGCCACAACCATGCGAAGGTGTGATGAGTTTGCGGTTTGCGTGGAGCAGCAAATATGTCCTCAAAATGCCGGGTAACATTGCAGCGATGGATATCGAGTCTGCAAAAATTCGCCATAGGAAGAGAAGCCCATGGAAATCGCTATCAGCGACTGATCGGTATGCGTTTCCGGCAACATCTGCGTTTGTTGATCATCAAGATACTGTAAGCGATGTTCAAGATTGCGCAGAAAGTGATAAGCATCCGTGAGCTCCAATACAGTTTTATCTGGCAGTTGCTGTTTTTCCCGCAGCAACGCTAATGTGGCGAGCGTAGAACGGATGCGCAAGTCGGCGTCCCGCCCGCCGCGGATCAACTGGAACAACTGTGCAATGAACTCGATCTCACGGATTCCGCCCGGTCCGGAGCTTGATATCCCCATGCGTCTCGCGGCGATT
>CAWKMH010000085.1:0-9365 GCA_963850515.1 uncultured beta proteobacterium | reverse complement strand
AGCGAAGCTAGGGGACTCGTCAAATTGAGAATTAGTGAGCAATTGCACCTGGCGGGTCGCCAGATCCTGCGTCGCGACATTGAATCTGTCCCCATTGCGGTGGACGAAGACGAAGCTTTTTCCGTCCGGACTGTAATGTGGGCTCACATTGTAACTCCCCTCGAATGTGAGACGCTCTGCCGTTCCGGATGCACGCCCTGTGACTGCCATGCGATAAATCTGCGGACTGCCGCCACGGTCGGAAGTAAATATGATGGACTGCCCATCGGGCGAAAAACTGGGCTCGGTATCGATTCCGGCGCTTTGGCTGAGCCGTTGCAATCCGCTGCCGTCCGCATTCACCAGGAAGATCTGCGAGCCCCCCATCAGAGATAGCACTACCGCAAGCTTCTTTCCGTCCGGTGACCATGCCGGCGCGCTGTTGCTGCCCCTGAAATTGGCCACCGCCTTGCGCGCGCGCGTGGCGAGCGTCTGCACGTAAACGACCGGTTTTTTGTTCTCGAAGGATACATATGCCAACCGGGAGCCATCCGGCGACCATGTGGGCGATATGATAGGTTCCGTGTACTCGATCACCGGCTGCGCATTAAAGCCGTCCGCATCCGCCACCTGCAAGGAATATTTTTTTCCCTGCTTCACCACGTAGGCAATGCGGGTACTGAACACCCCCACATCCCCGGTCAGCTTTTCATAAATCAGGTCCGCTATCCGATGTGCGGCGGCACGCAATTGTTCCGCAGGCACGGTCTCGGCATAAACCGCCAACTCCGCTTGTTTCGCGACATCCATTAACCGGACGCGGACTGCAACCTGACCCCCGGCAAGGCTGTGGTGCTGCCAATGACCAGCGCACTGGCGCCGCGGTTCATCCAGTCAGGATAACTCACTTCGATGGGCTCATGCGGTCTCAGACCCGCCCGGATCAACCAGCCTGAACAGTCCGCTGCGTTGCAGGTCGGCGGATACTACCGGCGTGATACTCTGACTGAGTCTTTCCTCCGCGGCAAAGGGCACGATGGCAATCGGAATCTGCGCCGCGCCGCCGCCGAAAATTTCGATGTCGAGGGCGGCATGCAGCGGCGCACTGATCACCGACAGTAACAAGACAAAAATATAACCGGGAAATCTCCGCAAGCAAATTTGCATGAAAATAACCCTTTAAAGAATAATGGGAATTATACCAGTCATTCGTGATAATGCACCTTGACGCTCAGATTGCGGAATTTCGGAAAAAGCGCTGGATCAGGCGGCAGCGGAAGCGGTTTGGATAGAAAAATACCGCGTTCCACGGCACTGTCGAAAGCAGCGAATCCACTACTTGCGCGTAGCCTTACATCAAGAATATCGCCACCCGGAAGCAGCGTAACGTCGAATTCCACCACCGGATTGCCAGGCAGATCGGGTGGCATGACAATATTTCTCCTGATTTTTGCAAGTATTTTTGCCTTATATTCGGCCATTTCGTTTGCCAGGCGGGACTGCGCCGCCGCCTGTGCCGCCTTAGCCTGTGCCTTGGCATTCGCTTCCTGCTGTTCCCGTTGAAGTTGCGCTACTTCGGCCGCCACTCGTCTTTCTGCTCTTTCAGCTCCTGCTCTTTCCGCTCCTTTTCTTTTCGCTCTTTCTCTTTCCGCTCTTTCTGTTCCTGTTCTTTTTTGACCAGTTCTTTTTTTTCCACCGGCTTTTTTTCAACCGGCTCAACTGGTTTAGGCTTCTCGATTTTCTCCTTGAGGGCAATATCCGGTTTTGGGGGCGGCGGTGGCGTCTCGATCCTGGGTGGCAACGGCGCTGCTTCGGGCGGCGGCTGTACCGGCTTGGGCTCGGGCGGAGGCGGCGCTGCCTTGATAGCCGGCTGAACCGCTGGAGGCAGGCTGCTCCACAAATCCACCATCACGGGTTCTGTCGGATATGTTTTCCAATTGAGTCCGAAAATCATGAAAGCGAAAAAAATGACGTGGACCAGTACCGCCAGCAGGCCCGCCCGCATCGCGCCCGGTTCAATTTCCGAGGGCTTCCTCAACGCCATTCCGCTCACCGTCTGTTCATATGAGATGGCCGCCCACTGCTCACTTCGGTCTGGCCAGCAGCCCCACCTTTTTCACCTGCTGCTGTTGAAGAATGTCCATCACATTCATTACTTCTTCGTAACGTACATTCTTATCGCCGGCAATGACCACCGGCTGCTCAATATTTGCGGCCTGCTTCTGTTTAATCGCATTGACCAATTCTGCACGATTGATCTTTTGTTCGCCTCCCGGCATGGAACGGTCATGCAATCCCAGGCTGCCGTCGGCCTTGACAATCACCTCCAGCGGCGCAACCGGCGGCGCCAGCGATTTGCCGATCTGGGGCAACTCAATCTGACCGGGCGTGATGAGCGGCGCGGTAATCATGAAAATCACCAGCAGCACCAACATTACGTCAATGTATGGCACGACGTTTATTTCATTCATCAGCCGACGTTTGGCGCGGCGCTCATTCATGGCGCTTACCCCATGAAAATGATCTCATCCGCTCGCTTGACGCTGCAGGACATTGGATAATTCTTCCATGAAGCTCTCAAAACGGGTTGCCAGCCGATCAATGCGACTCGAATAACGGTTATAGGCGATAACCGCGGGAATCGCTGCAAACAATCCCATTGCCGTCGCTATCAGCGCCTCCGCAATGCCTGGCGCAACGTGAGCGATAGTGGCTTGGGTGACGTTGGATAAGCCCCTGAAGGAATTCATGATTCCCCAAACGGTACCGAACAGGCCGACGTAGGGGCTTACCGAACCCACCGTCGCAAGAAACGAAAGGTGCGATTCAAGATTATCCATTTCGCGCTGATAGGTGGCCCGCATCGCCCGGCGCGTACTGTCCATCACCGTGGTGATGTCTGTTCCCGGCTGGCGTTTGTGTTTCATGAATTCCCGAAAACCAGCTTCGAAAATTCGTTCCATGCTGCCTGCCGTATGGCGCGAACCGGCCGCGCTTTGAAAAAGTGCATTGAGATCGGTTCCCTTCCAGAAAACATTCTCGAACTCATCGCTTTGCCTTATCGCCTCGCGGATGACGAACAGCTTGCGAAAGATGTACCACCACGACAGGAACGAAGCCAGCAGCAACAGCAACATTACCAGTTGCACCGGCAAGCTGGCGCTGCCGATGAGGTGGAAAAGAGACATATCCTGGGTAACTGCCGGGCTCATGAGTGTTTTCCAAGCTGGTGGCGCAAAGGCGCGGGTACGCGCACGGGCTTGAGGCTGTCGGCTCCCACGCATACCGCCTGGACGGTTGCATTGACCAGCGTAGCAGGACCACGTCGCACCTGTTGCGAGATCGCGATGCGGCAGCTGCCTATTTCAACCGCTTCCGCCGTGACATGCAGCAAATCATCCAGTAGCGCCGGCTTGAAGTATTCAATATTAAGTGAACGCACCATGAAAATTACCTTGTGAAGCTGGATCAATGAGTGAATATCGAATCCGAGCTGCCGCAACCATTCGTAGCGGGCACGCTCCATGAAATCGAGATAAGTCGAATGATAAACTACTCCGCCCGCATCGGTGTCTTGATAGTAGACGCGAATGGGCAACGAAAAAGCGATCTCGCCCGGATTAACGGCAAATTTATCGACTTCTGTTGCTTTCATGTTTTTGAACTAAAAAATATTCGGTATTCGATAGCGCCAGACTTCCCAATACAGGCACAAGCCAAATCTCCTCCGCGCTTGGCTTTCATCAGTCAATCATCGGGGCATCGCAGTTTCTGTGCATTCAGGTTACCCGGCACTTCAAGCGAAGTGCCGAGGCCGATTGCGATTCATGTTACCGCGTGTTCATGGCTGGTCATCTATCCACAACTCTCCGCTCAACCCAACCAAGCCATTCTTCGGCAAGGCCATGCCGAAATGCTGATAGGCGATAGCCGTGGCCATGCGGCCGCGCGGCGTGCGCTTCATGTAGCCCTGCTGTATCAGATACGGTTCCAGCACATCTTCGATGGTGCCACGTTCTTCGCTGATGGCGGCGGCGAGATTATCCACGCCCACCGGGACCACCGCCGAATTTTTCCATGACGGCAAGCAGCAGCTTTCTGTCCATCACGTCAAGACCGATGAGGTCCACATCGAGCATGAGCAATGCGGCATCCGCCATCGGGCGAGTAATGTAACCATCGGCTTTGACTTCGGCGAAATCACGTACCCGCCGCAGCAGACGGTTTACGATGCGTGGCGTGCCGCGCGAGCGGCGCGCAATTTCCACCGCTCCATCGGAAGAAATTTCCACGTTCAGCAATCCCGCGGATCGCGTCACGATTTTAGTCAGCTCTTCCACCGAATAAAATTCAAGGCGCGAAATAATGCCAAAACGATCGCGCAACGGGTTCGTCAACATTCCGGCGCGAGTAGTGGCGCCCACCAGGGTGAACGGCGGCAAATCGAGCTTGACCGACCGTGCCGCGGGACCTTCGCCTATCATGATATCGAGCTGGTAATCTTCCAGCGCGGGATAAAGAATCTCCTCCACGACGGGCTGAAAGCCGATGAATTTCATCGATGAACAATACATCGTTGGGTTCGAGATTGGTCAGCAGGGCCGCCAGGTCGCCGGGGCGTTCCAGCACCGGGCCGGAAGTCTGGCGCAGGCTCACGCCCATCTCCCTGGCAATGATGTGCGCAAGTGTTGTCTTGCCCAGACCGGGCGGCCCGTACAGCAGCACGTGGTCGAGCGCTTCGCCGCGGCGCCTGCCGCCTCGATGAATATCTGCAACTGTCCACGAATTTTTTCCTGGCCGACGTACTCGGTCAGGTGCTTGGGGCGCAGCGCCCGCTCCAGCTCTTCTTCCTTGAGAGAGACGGGCGCGGAGGTAATTAATCGATCGGTTTCAATCATAATCAAACATAAAGCTGCACTCGCTCACTCCGGAGTGGTGGAAGTGCAGATAAATGTCAGTAAGATGCGAGTTTGGCCTCGGCCGTCGTGTTTCTTTTATTTGTCTTTCGATAGGAACTTCAACGCCTGACGTATGCCATCGGATACGTTAACGTTGGCGGGTAACTGCTTGACTGCCCAATTGGCTTCCCGGTCATTATACCCCAGAGACAACAGCGCATTGAGTACGTCGTTTGCGCTCGTTGACGTGAGCCTGATGCCCGCTGGCATCTGTTGCGCCAGCCATGCCAAGGTCGAGCTTGTCGCGTAATTCCAGCAGCAAACGCTCGGCGGTTTTTTTGCCGATACCGGGGATTTTGATCAACCGTCCGCTATCCTGAGCCGCTACCGCCTGATGCAAATCAGCCACGCTCAGGCCAGACAGCAACGCAAGGGCTGTTCTTGCCCCGACGCCGGAAATCTTCACGAGCTGACGAAAAGCCTGCCGCTCTGCTTCGGTGGCGAAACCGAAAAGCAGATGCACGTCTTCGCGCACGACGAGATGGGTGTGAAGCGTGATTCGCGCGCCGATTGCGGGCAGGTTATAGAATGTGCTCATGGGCACATCGATC
Organism: uncultured beta proteobacterium; assembly: GCA_963850515.1. Classification (GTDB taxonomy): domain Bacteria; phylum Pseudomonadota; class Gammaproteobacteria; order Burkholderiales; family Nitrosomonadaceae; genus Nitrosospira. The sequence goes on along the minus strand of CAWKMH010000085.1, from coordinate 3,877 downwards.
TCGTACCCGAGGCCTTGTACGTCAACCAGCACCAAGGGAGGAATTTTTCCAGCAGCACGCCGGTTATCCGGCCGATCATACCAGACGTCCCCGTTTCATGCGGTAGCCCGCTGTCGAAATTCCACCCAGCCCCAACCCTCCGTGGGCATGGCAGATCGCGCAAGCAAGCGCATCCGCCGCATCTGCGCTGGGGCTACCGCCAAGTTGCAACAAGCGCTTCACCATTTCCTGCACCTGCTCTTTTTTCGCATGCCCTTTGCCGACCACCGCCTGCTTGATCTGTAGCGCGGTATACTCGGCGACGGCCAGATTATTCAGCACGGCCGTGCAAATCGCCGCCCCTCGAGCCTGCCCGAGCATCAGTGTGGATTTTGGATTGACGTTGACGAATACCTGTTCCACCGCGACTTGATCAGGCTGGTGCTGCGCGATCACCTCGTTAAGATGATCCATGATCGTCTTGAGGCGCAACGGTAGCTCGCCATCCACTGTTTTGATACAACCGCTACTGACATAGGCCAGCTTGCTGCCGATTTTATCGATAACGCCAAAGCCCGTAATGCGCAAGCCGGGGTCTATGCCAAGAATACGGATTTTTTTACCTTTCGAATAAGCGCGACCATCAATTCAAATACCGTGAAAAACCTGCTTTCGGTCAGTGACAAATTACGGCGCAAACGGGAGCAAGCAAACTCGCTTCGTGGCTGCGTCGATTTTCCAATATATCCAAGGTGAAAATGCTATTCATCCAGCACTGCGGTTGTGTAAGCCTCTTGCACATCGTCTATATTTTCCAGCGCATCCAGCAATTTTTGCATTTTGACTGAATCATCGCCGCTCAGCACGGTTTCACTGACGGGCTTCATCGTCACTTCGGCAAGCTCCGCCTTGAACCCTGCTTTCTCCAGCCCCGTCCTGACCATCATAAATTCATACGGCGCAGTAATGACTTCCATGCTTCCGTCATCATTGCTGACGACATCCTCCGCACCGGCCTCGAGAGCGGCTTCCATCAGCTTTTCTTCATCGGTGCCGGGCGCAAAAAGCATTTGCCCGCAATGCTTGAACAGGAATGCGACCGAGCCATCCGTACCGAGATTGCCGCCATACTTGGTAAAAGCATGGCGCACATCCGCGACGGTACGCACCCGGTTGTCCGTCATGCAATCCACCAATACGGCTGCGCCAGCGATACCGTAGCCTTCATAACGTACTTCTTCATAGTTCACGCCCTCCAGGTCGCCACTGCCGCGCTTGATTGCACGCTCGACGTTGTCCTTGGGCATGTTCTGCTCGTAAGCCTTGTCGACAGCCAGGCGCAACCGTGGGTTGCTGTTGGGATCACCACCGCCAAGCCGCGCCGCAACGGTAATTTCTTTGATGAGCCGGGTAAAAATCTTGCCGCGCCTTGCGTCCTGCGCGGCTTTCTTGTGCTTGATATTAGCCCACTTGCTGTGACCGGCCATGCGTATGCCCTATCCCTGTTATTGAAGTGGTGCAATGTTATCACTCCGCCTCGTGCCGATAAAGCGCAGCGCGGGCAAGGCCTTATTGGAAACTGCGCGGAAACAGTGCGGAAACAACGCCACCGGCGAAAATATGTTCTCCGCACGGGCTAAGATGGCCACTTATAAGGCGCGATATCCAGCGGCTGTGGTTTGTTCAGGATCATATTGGATATAAGCTGGGCGCTGCCCGGCGCCATGGTGATACCGTAGCGGTAATGGCCGCTATTGAGATAAAGGTTAGTGATGTGGGGGTGACTACCGACGACCGGGATATTATCAGGCGATCCCGGACGCAATCCCGCCCAGTGGCCGGAAAGCGTTGCTTCGGTCAATGCTGGCACGAGCGCATGCGCTTTTTCGAGCAATAGTTTTCCCGCCTGAGCAGTCGTGCGCCTGTCGAAGCCGGTTTCCTCCAAGGTGCTGCCGGCAAGAATGTGTCCGTCGCGGCGCGGTATCAAATAAAAATTGTCCTGTTCCTGCAGCACGATTGCGGGAAGCAGACCCGATTGTGCCTGGAACAGCAGAATCTGCCCTCGTACTGGCCAGATATCGAGCTTTAATGCATGCTCACGTAAAAGCCCGCCGCTCCATGCCCCAGCGGTGACGATGTAATTCGATGCAGTAAATTTCTCGCCCCTGCTCGTGCTGACCGATTGGACCCGCCCATGCTCAACCTGCCAATCGGTAATCTCGGCATGCTCCTTAATAACGCCGCCACGCTGCCCTACCGCCTTCATCAACGCCTGCAATAAACGGGGGTTACGCACCTGGCAAACGTCCGGCAGCCAAAGCGCTGCTTCGTCGCTGGCGAGCAGCGGTGCAATTTCATGAGAGCGAACCTTGCTCAGCCGAAAATCGTGGCGAGCGCACCATGCCTCGGCGTCATGCTCGCGGGCCTCCCGCAACGCTCCGCCGTGGCCTTCGCTGTCCGGTTCGCCGGTGGCGCCGGCCAGAACCAGCATGCCGCTGGCCTGGTACTCCGGATCGATACCTGTATCGCGCCGCAGCGCTTCGATAAACTTCGGAAATAACGCATTGCTCAATTGAGTCAACCGCGTTACCGGGCAGGAATAATTCCATGGCAACAGTGGCGAAAGTATGCCGCCCCCCGCCCAGGACGCCTCCCGGGCGCAGTGCTGACGCTCCAGTATGGTCACCGTCGCGCCAAGCCGCAGCAATTCGTGCGCTACAGTCAGCCCGGCTATTCCGCCGCCGATAACAATAATGTCACTACTCAAAGATCAACTCTTCACAGGATGGGCGCGTTAAACCCGATTCTGCGCTGAAATGGGATGGGCAGGCAATCGCATTCGGACGAACTTGATCCAAAAAACTTTATATCGGAGAGGTGAGCCGTTATAATGCACGACCTTGGTAATTGGGTCGTTAGCTCAGCCGGTAGAGCAGCGGACTTTTAATCCGTTGGTCGCCAGTTCGAATCTGGCACGGCCTACCAATATTTTTAATAAGTTAGACTCACTGCCAATCACTTTATCCTTTTCGGGGTAACGCAGCGGTAACCTGAAATCATTTTCCTCACGTCAATTGGTGATGAACGGAAGGTCCTGCCAGACCAGAGCTTACATCCACATATGCCACCGCGCCCGAGGCGAAGGTGCAGTTCTTATTGACTGTCAATGTTGCCAGTTTAGGCACTTTAGTGTGGCTCAATCCGGAACGGGTTCAGCCAGATTTGGGAAAGCAAGCTGCTTGAAGTGACGCGACAGCTTTCTTGACAATTACCGCCCTACAAGCGCGGCAACTGAGTCCTATTACCCTAAAGAGGAAGAAATGATCGAAACTGTATTCCTAATACTTCAAGAGGTGGCAAAGAATGTTATCGGCGAATTGTTTAGGAGTACAGTTGGTGGAAAAGTTGAAGAATACGCTAAACGGACTTAAGGCCGATAGCGCAAAACAAAGATGATTCTACGACTGCTGGAATCGCTTCAGCCAATGTTCCGGAACGAATTGACATCTGACGAGGCCTTGGCCCTCGCTCAGACTCTAAAATTCCAATTACGCAATGTGAAATTTACTCCCGAGCTACTGGCCAGCCACAGATATGACGTCGACAAACTTGTAGCCCACTGTCTAACAGCAGACTTAACAAGTCGCAGAGTTCTCGACCCAAATTTGCAACCGCTGCTTGTACGATATGACCAAACAAGTGTGCTTGGTAACAATAGCAATGTCTAATATTCTCCCTGAATGGGAACGTATTAGTTGGCAGGAAAATTTTCGTGCATTTGAAGAAATCCAGGACAAACTTACTCGTCAATCTGATTTACTTGTGCGAATTTATGATGAACCGACCCGAAAGACAGCTTCATTTGAGGAAGAATATCGACAATACATTGCCAATGAGC
>CAWKMH010000084.1:0-32524 GCA_963850515.1 uncultured beta proteobacterium | reverse complement strand
TCGCCACCGGGGTTTCACCGGTTGATGTACCCGACACCATGGCGGAGCGGGTAAAGGCCTGCACTGCCTGTCATGGCAAAGAGGATAAACAGGGCAGAGATGCATACTACCCGCGTATCGCCGGCAAGCCGGAAGGCTATCTGTTCAACCAGTTGCGCAATTTCCGTGACGAGCGGCGCCACTACCGCCCCATGGCCTTGCTGCTTGAAGGTTTGCCCGATCAATACCTGCGCGATATGGCCGCTTATTTCGCTTCGTTGAAGCAGGCTTTCCCCCCGCCCGAACCATTAAAGTCATCGCCCGCTGAAGTTGAACTCGCCCGCAGACTTATTACTCAGGCGACCCTGGCCGTAAGATTCCAGCGTGCACCGATTGCCACGGCAAAGACCTGATGGGTACGGAGCCTTTTATTCCCGGCCTGCTGGGCCTGCCGCGCGTCTATATCATCGCCCAGTTCGGTAACTGGCAGAATGGCGGAGCAATGCGCGGGGAAACGCCCGATTGCATGTCCGAAATCGCAAAACAGCTCACGACCAGCGAGGCGAGCGCCATTGCGGCGTGGCTGGCCGCGCAACCCGTTTCCGAAGCCCTCTCAACGCGCGCAAGCCCGGCGGCAGCTCTCCCTGGTAAACTGGCTGAGCGTTGCAGCAGCATCGTCCTCCAACCCGGAGGGTCGCAATGAAACGTATTCTCTTGGCTGCTGCGCTTGCCGGGCTAACAGGCCTCGGCATCTTCATGGTACCCGGTAAGCTCCTCACGTTCCTGCAGGCGTGGAATCGCTATCCGCAAAAACGGATGGCATTACCGGCCGAAAAGCACAACAGCAACTGGGCGCGCGGGGCCTATCTCGCGCAGGCCGGCAATTGTATGGGTTGCCACACGGCACAGGGTGGGCGGCCCTACGGGCGGGGACATGTCCTGATACGTCTATCGGGACATTCATCACGCCTAATATTACCCCCGATCCGGAAACGGGTATTGGGCTCTGGAATGAGGAGGACTTCTGGGCGAGCGCTGCACGATGGCAAGGCACGCGACGGCAGTCCTTTATACCCCGCCTTTCCCTATACGGAATATACGAAAATCACGCGCGAAGATTCCGATGCGATCTTCGCCTATCTTCAATCGCTCCCACCTGCTCAGCAGCGCAATCGGCCGAACCAGATCCATTTTCCTTTCAACCTCCGTCCGCTGATTTATATCTGGCGCGCCCTTACTTCGAGCAAGGCGTTTATCGGGCTGAAGGCAAAGAGCGATGAGTGGAACCGCGGCGCCTATCTGGTGCAAGGACTCGGCCACTGCAACGCTTGCCATACCGCCCGGAATCCGTTCGGCGCAAGCCAGGGCGAACTATTCGGGGGAGGACAACTCATGGGCTCGAACTGGTACGCCCCCTCCCTACTTCCCTCCAGGAGGCCAGCACTTCCGACTGGCCGGTCGAGGAGATCGTCCAACTACTCACGACAGGTTTGTCGAACCGACCACAACAGGGCCGATGGCGATGTCGTCAGCCAAAGTCTTCAATATCTGACGAAGGAGGATGCCTATGCCATGGCTATCTACCTGAAGTCGCTGCCTGAAACCGATCCCGCTCCAGAGGGATAGCCCCTGCGCTGACGGAAGAAGTCGACAGACTGCTCCGCCAAGGCGGCGAGATCTACGAGACGCACTGTCAGGATTGCCATGGAAATCTGGGGCAAGGCGCACCCGGTGCTTATCCGGCGCTGGCAGGCAACCGCGGCATCACACTGGCCTCCCCGATTAATGCAATCCGCAGCATTCTCAATGGTGGTTACGCACCGGTCATCGCAAGCAATCCGCGACCTTATGGCATGCCACCGTTTGCGCAGATCCTGCGCGATGAGGAGATTGCGCTGGTCTTGTCTTATATCCGCAATGCATGGGGTAATCGGGGCACCCTGGTTACGGCGGCCCAGGTTGATCGGAGCAGGAAGGGTGCGCAATGAATATCGCAATGAAAGATTGTGCCAGCAGCCTTTGTTATCCGTAATACGTTGGCATACGCGTTGGCACTACGGAGCATCAGTGATGGGCATTAACGACTTATTTCAATTATCGAGGAGAATCAAGATGAATAAGTTCATATCAACCATTCTGTTTGGATCTGCTTTTGCTTTTACTTTCGCTATTGCCTTACCTGCCGGAGCCCATACCGAAGAATATTTCGATTCCAAGGAGTCGGCTCATGGCGGGCAAACGCGCATGGCCGGACCGTATCATCTGGAGCTTGTCGCCAAGGATAAGGAAATCGTACTCTATGTAATGGATCATGCCGACCGTAATCTCAGCACCGAAGGCGGTGCAGGCAAGGCAACCGTTCAAACCGGCAAGACCAAGAACAAGATCTCGATCAAGCTGGAACCGGCGGGTAATAATTTGCTTAAAGGAACGGGAGACTTCGTCGTTTCACCAGAATCGGTGGTGACCGTATTCGTTGAGCTACCGGAACAAGAGGTAACCGCCGCCCGCTTCACCCCGCTCAAGTTCAAAAATAAAACTACCGACGAAAGCCCACAATGGCAAACCTGTAGCAGATGGGCAAGGCGCCAGCGCCACGCGCATTTTGAACCTACCTTTACACTGCAGAGTGCTGCTCATGGATGGCGGCATCTCTGCAAATAACCAGGGTTCGGCGTACCGAAGCCAGGTTTGGATCGGAAGATAATGATTATGCATCATCCTAAATCCGGTAAGCTCATTTAATAGATCAGTGTTGTGATTAATAACAATATTTCATATTATTTGACGCTTACCTTCCGGGTGAGGCCGCTACGGTAATTGCACAGTTTTTGCGGCACATGGCTGCGTTGCAACTTCTTGGAATGGACACATTCCGCGGCGTTGCCCTTGCCTCGCACCCCAAAAACCGTACCTTCACCCCGTCCAACTACGGATCGACTGGTTTGCACCGTGGAACTCACTGTGGAAGCTTGCAACGCCCGAAAAAATCTACCCGCAATAGCCGTTGGCCAGAAACCAGTTCATCGCATCTTCAAGCGCTTCCGTCGCTGGCCGGTACTGGTAACCCAATTCACGTATGGCCTTGTCGCTGGAGTAAAACATCTTTTGTTTGGCCATCCGCACACTGTCCACTGTCACGCGCGGCTCAACATCTGTGACCATTGCCATTTTTTCCATTAACCAGGCAGCGGGGAGAATCAACTTGACGGGAAGGCTGACCCGCTTTTTCCGCTTACCGCTAATCTTGTCTATTGCTTGCAATATTTGCAGCAATGTCATGTTTTCGCCCCCCAGGATATAACGCTCTCCTGGTTTTCCATGCGCATAGGCCAGCAGGTGGCCCCGGGCAATGTCATCGGAATGCGCGACGTTCAAGCCGGTATTCACATAGGCCGGCATACGGCCGCGCAAGGTGTCAACGACTATACGCCCCGTCGGCGTGGGCCTTATGTCGCGCGGCCCCATCGGCGTAGACGGATTCACTATCAGCAAATGCAGCTTATGCTCATCGGTCATCCGCTGGACGACCTGTTCCGCCATGAACTTGGATCGCTTGTAGTGCCCATTCATGGCCAGGAGACTCGAGGGTGTGTCTTCGTTTGCCGGGACGCCGTCCTGAGTCGTTCCCAGCGTCGCCACGCTGCTGGTATATACCATGCGTCTCATTCCCGCTTCGGCGGCAGCCAGGATCAGCGCCTGAGTCCCCTTTACGTTGATGTCATACATGGTTTCAGGATTCGGTACCCAGAGCCGATAATCGGCGGCAACATGAAATAAATTATCGCAACCCGCGACCGCACGTTTCAGTGATGGAGCAGAGCGCAGATCTCCTTCCGAGATCTCAACAGGTAGTTGATAAAGATTTCTGCGGTCACTCCCCGGCCTGACCAGGCACCGTACCTCGTGACCTGCATTAAGAAACAACGCGCGACTGCCGAACCGACGAATCCATTCGCGCCTGTAACCAATGACTTCAGCATGGCTGACCCCCGGTCAGCTAGGTGGGCTCAAAATTTATAAGCAACGTTCGACACTGCATTGTTGCGGTACTCCACAGCTTTTACACCCCAGGCCGATTTCAGACCGGACGATTGAGGGTGTAATTCAATAATAGATAACGCAACGAAATGAAAAGATCAAAGCACACTCACCTATCTGCATCAATACATCCAATACAAAAACAGTCCTTTGCCTTGCGCTCACATACGCCGTGTCGTAAGGTGTTTCTCCACATCCTCCTTGCTGAAACCCAGGGCAGCGGCCACGCGGTCGGCATGGCTTACCGTGGATACACCTGGAATCAAACGATAGGTGGGCCCTTCAGGAAGAAACTCGCCCTGAAGGTAACGGCCCATTCCCCTTTCCTGCAAGCGCTCGCATAATTCATGGTTATGCGTAACAAGCAGTGTGCTTGCTCCAAGTTTGTAAAAACCAGCGAGGACATACTCGGAAAGCTCCATTTTCTCTTCGAACGTCGTCCCCTCCGACAGCTCATCAAGCACGACGAGGCTGTCGGGCGTAGCGCTGAAGAAAATCTCGCGCGTACGCTTCAGTTCATGGCCAAAGCGTCCTATGCCCTCATCCAGACGGCCCGGATCTGGCACCTGGTAAAAAATATGTTCCGCCAGTACCATTTGCGCCGCTGCGGCGGGAATGTAACAACCGATCTGCCCCAGTAGCTGAATCTGGACCACTGTTTTACAGTAAGCGGTCTTACCGCCACTATTCGGCCCTGTGATTACCAGTAGCCGTCCGGTATCGTTCAGTAAAATGTCGTTTGGCACATAGTCGGGATTCGCTTTGGCAAGTAACGGGTTTCTGGCTTCGGTAACACTAAGGAAATGGCGTTCGCGTTCCAATATCTCCGGCAGCACCATCTTGCCGCCAAACGTGAGCGAATAATGATGAAATGACAAGAGTTCATCGATCATGCCCCAGCGTCTCCAGCATACGCGCCAACTCGGGGCTGTTCTTGAACAGCTTGCGTAGCGGATATATGACTGAATCGCGATCGGACGCGGCAATGGCTATCAGGAGGACCGGCAGCACCGGTACCGCCAGCACAAGTATTCCGTAACCCAGGTAAGAAATGCCAAAGCCAGCCAGCAAGCCCTGAAAGAAATAAAGCGCTGCACCTATCGCACCCAACGCCCCGAACATCGGAAGGGGTTTAATCATCGACGGCCTAAAGCGCAGGATTGGCAGATAAGGTGGTTTTTCGTCCCTGGTCTTGAACTTCCCGTCCACAGAATAGACCGGTCCGCGCATCAGGGAATAAGTGCGCGTGTTTCCAAAATCGCGAATCGCATCGAATAAGCCCTGTAGATACGCGCTCTTCGGCTGTGGCAGGGTTTGCATTGCCTCGACCATATCGATGACAAAAGCGGTACCATCAACGAATTGATGATAACCGTAACCGCTAAATTCCATTTCATCTTTACCGGCTCTGGAATTAGCGATGGCGAGCCCGCCGGTAAACGTACCGTATAGCAATTGATAAAGACATTGTTCTCCTCCTGCCATGGTCTCCACGAAATGCTGCAAGGCTTTGTAAAGGCTGGGATCCGATTCCAGTTCGCGCAATGCCTCGTGTTTTCCGCGTATCACTTCGGCATCCGTCCCTGGCTGGGCAAGGGACCGGTAAAGCACAGATTGCCCGGCATGGGTGACAGCGTGGTTAAGGGAATCGAATAATTGGTCCGTTTCGATTGCGCCAAAAGTTTTTGCATCCAGCACGCCTTTGACGGCTTCCGTCGGACGGGTGTCTCGAATGCCCGAGGGCCTGTCGCCAGTCGAAAGGATAGACGGCTGACCCCGGTATGTATCAGATACGGCTGGCTCGCTCATGGTTGGCCTCGGTAGCCATCACGCTACGTATATTCAATTTGAAGGTACAACGGCGCGACAACGGGCGTTGTGGAAGATCACGTCCGTTCCGCTTGAATTAGGCCGATATGCCCAGGTAAAATAATTGGTTGATGATATGTTACGGAGAATTCGAGCTGGAGTTTTCCTGCGTTCATTGCTGCGAGCTTACCGCCACAAGGCATGGTACTGCCATGCCTCAACCGCAAATGCAGTTCCTGGTGGGTAGCCGGTTCAGGCATCAGAACAATGCAATGATCCATCAATAAACCAAAAACGACTTGCAACCTCTCCTTTTGAGAAAATCTAACACTCAACCACTTGCGCGTCAACGCCGGGAGGGGCCCTACGTCAAAAAACCTCATTTAAAAAGGGGTTTGAAGAGGTTATTGCAATAATGCCTGGTTTACCTCCCTCAAGTCATCCTCGTCCAATTCTCCTGCCTCAGCCTCCAATCTCAATTTGGACATGAGAAAGTTATTTCTCGCCTGGGCGAGATCCCGGCGGGCCGAATAATATAGCTGCTGAGCATTTAATACGTCCACCTCCGTTCTCACGCCGACCTCCTGCCCGAGCTTGGTGGAGTCCAGCTGACTCCGGCTGGATAGCAGCGCCTGCTTTAGCGCTTTTACCTGGGCAATACCGTTGGTAACGTTCAGGTACTGCTGGCTCACCTGCAGCACGCTGTTGCGCCGGGTATTGTTCAGTTCCTGGAACACTCTTTCCTGGATAGCCAGGGCTTCACGCACCCGCGATTGCACAGCGAAACCCTGAAATAACGGAAAGCTGACTTGAATCCCTATTTCTTTTGAGGTCAGGTCAATTGGCCGGCCGGTGATTGTACCGCCCACACCTTTCTGGTCGCTGTATATGGCGACCAGGTCCAGCGTGGGATAATGCCCTGCCTTGGCTCGTTCCACGTCCTGTTTTGCGATTTCATATACCGATTGCTGTACTTTCAGCGCAAGGTTATTCTGTTCAGCTACGGTTATCCAATCCTGCATGTTCGCGTACTTCAGGTTGAGCAACTCGAATGTAGTGTCTTTCGGGCGCACGAGTTCATCGGGCATACGTCCGATGATCTGTTGCAGAGTGCGTTGCGCCACCTCCAACTGGTTCTTGGCGGCGATTTCCTGAGATGTAGTCAGATCGAAACGGGCCTGGGCTTCGTAAGTATCGACGATAGTCGTCGTACCCACCTGAAAGTTGCGCTTGGCCTGCTCAAGCTGCTCCGAGATCGCTTTCTTCTGGGCCTCCGCCACCTCCAGATTCACTTGTGCGGTGAGGATGTCCAAATATGCCTGGGCGACCCGGAGGATCAGATCCTGTGCTGCAATGATGAACTGTGAGTCCGCCTGAGCAACCTGAAGCTTGGACTGTTCATAGATTACGAAATTTTCCTTGCGGATAAATCGGCTGGGTTGCCGTGATAGTCAGGCTCTGGTTATCGATAGTCACTTCAGACGGCCTCACCGTCCCAACCGTCCCGACAGGCACGATACTGCTGACGTTGCCTATATCTATGAATTGCCTCCGCTTCACAAACGCAAGCGAGAGAGTGGGAAGCAGTCCGGCCCGACCCTGCGGCAGCCTTTCCTGCGCCGCCATGTGGGCAGCACGCGCGGCGCTATATAGCGCGTCCTCTTCCAGCGCTTGACGATAGGTTTCCATCAGGTCGGCCGCGTGGATTGGAGTATGTAAAGCTGCTCCTGCAATCAGTAATGCACAAATGTATTGCCGAATTTTCACTTTGATTCCAGATTGTCTAACTCTTGGACGAAAAAAGAGCTATCGACCGATTGAACGCGGTTGAGCTAGATCAGCCAGGCGGACTTGTAATTCATGGATTGGGCCGTAAGATCAAAATGTAAATCTCTCAGGCTGCATCGCGTTTCTGAGCGGGGAAATACAGGTTTCAAACAAGCCGACCGTATTATATACGCCCGCTTTTTCCTTTTGAACCACGCAAGTGACGAGCACAGCTTGCATGACCGGTGCATCGCCTGCCACCGCGAACAGGCGTCCACCGGTTTTGAGGCTTTTTTGGAAAGCCTCCGGTAAAACCGGAGTCGATCCCGTCAGTACGATCACGTCGTAAGGCCCATGCTGGGGCCAGCCGCGGGCAGCATCTCCATTCTCCAGGATTACATTGGTTATTCCATGCGCCTGGAGATTTTTTTCCGCCATGGCTTTCAGTTCCGGCACAATTTCCACGCTGCAAACAGACCCGCCTTTGGTTGCCAGCAATGCCGTCAAGTATCCGCTGCCACTGCCTACCTCCAAAATCCTGTCGGTTTTTTTTACCTGCAATTCCTGCAAAATCCGCGCTTCCATTTTTGGGGCAAGCATTACTTCACCATATCCCAGCGGAATTTCCATGTCCACGAATGCAAGGGAACGGTAAGCCGCGGGGACGAATTCCTCGCGCCGCAGCTCGAACAATAATTTGAGAACTTCCTGATCCAGCACTTCCCATGTACGAATTTGCTGTTCTATCATGTTAAAACGGTTTTGCTCAAGATCCATGTCCAGCCTTATATAAAATATCGTCCCAGACTTGCAATTATTCCACATTTCCATTAGCTTCACAGCAGCAGCTAGGGGTCCTTTCCGGAAACGCCGGAAACTGGTGAGACAGTCCCTTACTACCTGACACGGATAATGCCGCCGTAGGGAAGCTGGGATGTAACTATCCCGCTCCTTTACGGCGCTAAAGGAGCGTATTATGAATGCAACCGTTTTAAATGCCGCACAAATTCCTTTGCCCTTTTCGAGCAAAACAGCCCATGTGGACGAAGGGGCGGTCAAGCCTCTGCCTGAATCCCGAAAAATTTATGTACATGGCTCCCGCCCTGATATTCAAGTGCCGATGCGGGAAATCAGCCAATCCGATACGCCTGCCAGCATGGGTGCGGAACAAAACCCGGCAATTTATGTTTACGACACTTCTGGCCCGTACACGGATCCGGCGATAAAGATCGACATCCGTTCCGGCTTGGCGCCCTTACGCGAAAAATGGATAGATGAGCGGAGCGACACGGAAATTCTCTCCGGCCCCGCTTCCGCTTATGGCAGGCAGCGCCTGTCCGACCCAAAGCTCGCTGAAATGCGCTTTGATTTGAAGCGCCAGCCCCGCTGTGCCAAGGCCGGGGCGAATGTCACGCAAATGCATTATGCGCGTCAAGGCATCATTACGCCGGAAATGGAGTATGTAGCCATACGTGAAAATCAACGTTGCGAGCACCTGGGCAATCAGACATCGGGAATTACTCGACACGCCAGCATCCCGGGCAGGATTTCGGCGCCTTTCTGCCCCAGCATATCACGCCGGAATTCGTACGCGATGAAGTGGCCCGGGGTCGCGCCATCATTCCTGCGAACATCAACCATTCCGAATCCGAACCGATGATCATCGGCCGCAATTTTCTGGTGAAAATCAATGCGAACATCGGTAACTCGGCACTGGGTTCGAGCATCCAGGAAGAAGTCGAGAAAATGACCTGGGCTATCCGCTGGGGCGGAGATACGGTGATGGATCTTTCCACCGGCAAAAATATTCATGAAACTCGTGAGTGGATTATCCGCAACAGCCCCGTTCCCATCGGCACCGTGCCAATTTATCAGGCGCTGGAAAAAGTCGATGGCAAAGCGGAAGATCTCACCTGGGAAATTTTCCGCGATACGCTGATCGAACAGGCTGAGCAAGGCGTGGACTATTTCACCATCCATGCCGGCGTGCTGCTCGCCTATGTTCCGATGACGGCAAAACGGCTGACCGGCATCGTTTCGCGCGGCGGCTCCATCATGGCCAAGTGGTGTCTCGCACATCATAAGGAAAGTTTTCTGTATACCCGCTTCGAAGACATCTGCGAAATCATGAAAGCATATGATGTGAGCTTTTCCCTGGGAGATGGCCTGCGCCCCGGTTCGATTCACGATGCCAACGATGAAGCCCAATTCGCGGAACTGAAAACCCTCGGCGAATTAACGCAGGTCGCCTGGAAGCATGACGTGCAAGTGATGATCGAAGGTCCGGGCCATGTTCCCATGCACCTGATCAAGGAAAACATGGATATGCAGTTGAAATACTGCGCCGAGGCTCCGTTCTATACGTTGGGGCCGCTCACTACCGACATCGCACCTGGCTACGATCATATTACCATCCGCCATCGGCGCCGCAATGATCGGCTGGTATGGCACGGCAATGCTGTGTTATGTTACGCCAAAAGAACACCTTGGCCTGCCGGATAAGGATGATGTAAAAGATGGCATTATCACTTATAAAATTGCCGCTCACGCGGCAGACCTGGCGAAGGGCCATCCCGGTGCGCAGATTCGCGATAATGCGCTTTCAAAAGCCCGCTTCGAGTTTCGCTGGAATGATCAGTTCAACCTTGGCCTCGATCCCGACAAGGCAAAGCAGTTCCATGACGAAACCCTGCCGCAGGAAGGCGCGAAACTCGCCCATTTTTGCTCGATGTGCGGCCCCCACTTCTGCTCGATGAAAATAACCCAGGATGTGCGCGATTTTGCCGCACAGAAAGGTGTTGGCGAAAATGAGGCCTTGAAAAAAGGCATGGAAGAAAAAGCGGTCGAATTTGTGGCAAAAGGGACGGAGATTTACAGCAAGCGTAATGGTGATGGCGCATTGCGCTCATCCTGCCATAGAACCACCGTTAAACAGGAAGCCTCGTCTTTCCCGGGAATACAGGAATCGAACAGACTTCTCTAAATTATTCGCTGATCGGCTCTATGGCAACTTCGAGAGTCATTTTTAAGCCTGAAGCAGGCTTCGATGCGATAATGTCCGAAAAAAATAATCAGCCGGATAATCGCAACCCATACTTCCGCCATTGGAAAAGCCCGTTGCCTGGTAACACCTTGACTTACCCGCTTCCGCTCGTGCTTATCCGGCGCTTAATTCGTTTCGGCCGGATAATCGCATATGGACTGGTTTCTGTTCCTCAAGGCCCTGATCCTCGGCATTATCGAAGGCCTGACCGAATTTCTTCCGATTTCCTCTACCGGCCATCTGATCCTGGCGGCTGATCTGCTCGACTTCAATGACGACAAGGGAAAGGTATTCACGATTGTCATTCAACTGGGCGCCATTCTGGCGGTATGCTGGGAATATCGCGTCAAGATTCGTAGCGTAGTTGCGGATGTGGGCTCGCGTCAGGATGCAAACCGCTTCGTGCTCAATCTTTTCATCGCGTTTCTGCCCGCCGCGATTCTGGGTTTGCTGTTCATTAAAACCATCAAGCAATATCTGTTTCATCCAGTACCCGTCGCAATGGCATTTATAATCGGCGGATATTCTGATTCTTTGGGCCGAGCGCAGGCAACACGTGGTGGAAGTTGAACGGGTGGAAGATATGGACTGGAAACACGCGCTTGAAAGTGGGATTAATGCAATGCCTGGCCTTGATACCGGGTACCTCGCGCTCAGGCGCAACGATTATTGGCGGACTCTTTTTCGGCCTATCGCGCAAAGCCGCTACTGAATTCTCTTTTTTCCTGGCAATACCCGTGATGTTCGCGGCCACCTTCTATGATATTTACAAAAATCGCGATATTCTCCATTTCGATGATGTCGGCGTGTTTTTTATCGGCTTCGTGGCCTCCTTTATCAGCGCATTTTTGGCTGTACGGGGATTATTGCGCTTTATCAGCCACCATGATTTCACCGTGTTTGCATGGTATCGCATCGGGTTCGGGATCATTGTGTTGGTCACAGCCTATTCGGGAATGGTCAAATGGTCAGCAGCTTGAACTGAAGCCCGTCGATTTCCCGAATCTGGACGCGAAGAATTCTGATCCAGCGCTCGCGGGTTTCCCGTCCGTCGGCTCAGCCTTGTATCCAAGGTAACCCTGCTGCTTTCCACCCCCCTTTGGTACCACGATGGCCGGTTGCGTCTTTCTCGCCTTCAAAACCTTCGAGAATATTGTAGCAATTTGCATAGCCCGATTCGGTGGCGGTAGCCGCAGCCTGATGTGAGCGGCCTCCGCTGCGGCAGATGAACATCACCAGCGATTCCTTGTCCACCTGGCTGGAAAGATAATCAAGGAAGCTGGAGTTGGGCCGCATCCCGGAATAGGACTGCCACTCGATTTCAACCGCACCCGGTATTCTCCCTACCCAATCCCATTCGGCTCTGGAACGCACGTCCACCAATTTTGCTCCGGGCGCTTCCTGCAGCAGATCAAGCGCTTCACTGGGCAACAGTGCCCCTTCGTACGGCAAATCCATTTCCCTGGCACGCTGTTGCGCCCTCTCCAGTATTGCAGTGATGGTTTCCATATGGTTTTCCAGAATAACGGATTAAAATGCAATGGTAATCCATTTTCAAGCGGGTGTTTACCTAAAAACTTTATGTACCGGATAGGCTTCATAACGAGCGCCACGGCAGCGCCCGCGATTCCCCGGCATCTTTTCCAAAGATGTCGGGTCCCAGGCATGTTCGGCTCGACATCTTGAAAATAATGGAAACGCTCCTGCTGATATAATGTTACCTTTATACTTATGCCCTTCAATTCAAGGCAGTCTTCATGGAGAGAAATATGGCGGTACCCGATGTTCTGAAAATGATCCAGGACAATGAAGTCAGGTTCGTTGATTTAAGATTTACGGATACCCGCGGTAAAGAACACCATGTAACGCTTCCCGCCCATGCCATCGATGCGGACAAGCTGGAGGATGGTCACGCGTTCGATGGTTCCTCCATTGCCGGCTGGAAAGGCATTCATGCCTCCGACATGCTGCTGATACCCGACCCCGAAACGGCGAAAATGGACCCGTTCATGGACGAGGCGACGATGTTCATGACCTGTGATGTGGTGGAGCCTTCCGACGGCAAGGGCTATGACCGCGACCCCCGCTCGCTGGCGAAACGCGGCGAAGCTTACCTTAAATCGACCGGCATCGGCGACATCGCCTATTTCGGACCGGAGCCTGAATTCTTCATCTTTGACTCCGTTATCTGGCATGCCGATATGTCTGGCTGCTCGGTAAAGATCGAATCCGAGGAAGCAGCCTGGAGCTCGGCAGTAAAATACGAAGGGGGCAATACCGGGCACCGCCCCGGTATAAAAGGGGGATATTTTCCCGTTCCTCCGGTTGATTCCTTGCACGATATTCGTTCCGCCATGTGTCTTGCACTGGAAGAACTGGGTATCGAAGTCGAAGTACATCATCATGAAGTCGCGACTGCCGGACAGTGTGAAATAGGTACCAAGTACAGCAGCCTGGTGAAGCGCGCCGACTGGACCCAGGTATTCAAATATGTCGTGCACAATATCGCGCACTCTTACGGAAAAACGGCGACTTTCATGCCGAAACCCATCGTCGGCGACAATGGTTCTGGCATGCATGTGCACCAGTCGATCTGGAAAGCCGGACAAAATCTATTTTCGGGAAATGGTTATGCGGGCCTCTCGGAAATGGCGTTGTATTATATAGGCGGCATTATCAGGCATGCCAAAGCCCTGAACGCCATTACCAATCCGGGTACCAATTCCTACAAGCGCCTGGTTCCCGGTTTCGAAGCACCGATCAACCTTGCTTATTCGGTAAGCAACCGTTCCGCTGCAGTGCGTATTCCCTACGCCAACAGTCCCAAAGGAAGGCGCGTCGAAGTGCGTTTTCCCGATCCGACCGCTAACCCTTATCTTGCTTTCACTGCATTGATGATGGCCGGGCTGGATGGTATCCAGAACAAGCTTCATCCAGGTGACCCCATGGACAAGAATCTTTATGACCTTCCACCCGAGGAAGCCGCCAGGATTCCCAACCCTTGTGCCTCGCTGGATGAGGCACTGGATAGCCTGGATAAGGATCGCAACTTTCTTACCCGGGGTGGCGTGTTTTCGAATGATATGATAGATGGCTACATCGAACTCAAGATGGAAGAAGTGACGCGGTTTCGCATGACCACCCATCCGGTCGAGTTTGATATGTATTACAGCTTATGAGGATGAAGCCCGTTCGTCCCTGATTCCACAACCGCTGAACCAGCCTGGATGGTACCTGACAGGACATAATAATCGATGAACATCCTTATTGTTACGTTACTCGCCGCACCCATGCTCATGCTTGCTGGATGCGGCGAGAAAGCGCCGGCGACCGCCGCCAAAACGGAAGCGCAGACCCGGTTGCCGGATGAATTCACATCGGAAGCACAAATTCCGAGCATACTGGAAAATGAGCTGACCCCGGAAGAAAAATCGGCGATATTAAAGGAAATCATGCCGGGGGGCTCGGAGAATGAAGCGACGCCGGAAGAAAAATTCCTGCAATTAAGGAAAGATGCCGAGGCTGGCGATGCCAAAGCACAAAATGGACTGGGCGTTATGTACTACACCGGGGAAGCCATATCCAAGGATTCATCCGGTAAAATCCTGAGCAATGACCCTGTTACGGCTGCTGCCTGGTTTCATCGATCCGCTGCGCAGGGATATGCGGATGCCCAGTTCAACCTAGGGCTGATGTACGCAAATGGTGAAGGTGTCGCCAAAGACCCGGTCAAAGCGGTAGAGTTATTTCAAAAGTCGGCTGAGCAGGGCAATGTCGATGCCGAAAATAACCTTGGGGTGATGTATTTCGCCGGCGAAGGAATGCCCAGGGATACCGATAAAGCCAAGGAATGGTTCACGAAAGCCGCCGCCCAGGGAAATGCTGATGCAAAGGCCAACCTTGATGCAATGAAATAAAACGAATTGAACACCCGCCTCCATCGAGATCATTGGCGCACTGCTGTTTTGGCGTCGCGCTGATCCACACCTTCTCGACCAAATATTTCGAGCAATTAGCGCATAGTCACCCCACCCACGCAGGTATCTGGCATTTTCTCGGCGAGGTCGAGGTTGTTTTCGGCTTTTGGGCCATGATCCTCGTCATCATGATGTTTGTCACGGACGGCAAGCATGCCGCCATCGCTTACCTCGATCGACAGAGCTTTACCGAGCCCATGTTCGTGTTTGCCATCATGGTCATCGCGGGCACTCGCCCGATCCTGCAGTTCGCCATGCTCAACGTAAAAACGCTCGCGCGGCTCATTCCCTGGCCGGAGGGCAGCGCGTTCTACTTCATCGACATTATCGTTTGTTCCTCTGCTGGGCTCATTTATCACGGAACCGGGGGCCATGACGTTAGCCGGACTGATTCTGCTTGAGCGTTATTACTCCAGGGGGATTTCCACCCGGCTCAAGTATGTCACGCTCGGTGTGCTGTTCGTCAACATTTCCATCGGTGGAACAATGACATCCTTTGCCGCACCGCCGGTTCTCATGGTGGCGGGCAAATGGGGATGGGACACCACCTTCATGTTTACTACATTTGGCTGGAAGGCCGCGATCGGCGTGCTGGTGAATGCCTTGGCCGTCACTTTCCTGTTTCGACATGAATTATCGGGATTAAAAAATGAAGCGCGCGCTACACGTTCCAAGGTCCCATTACCCGTGGTACTTGTGCATATCGTATTTCTGGCAGGCGTGGTAGTGTTTGCGCATCACCCTGTCGTCTTCATGGGGTTGCTGCTCTTCTTTCTGGGCTTTGCGATGCCTATGAGCGCTATCAGGACCGGCTGATTCTGCGCGAAGGATTACTGGTCGCTTTTTTTCTTGCCGGGCTGGTTGTCCTTGGGGGGCAACAGAAGTGGTGGCTGCAGCCCTTGCTGACCGATATGGACAACACTGTACTTTTTTTTGGCGCCACCCTCCTTACCGCAATCACCGACAATGCAGCGCTCACTTACCTGGGTTCTCTCCTGGAAGGCACGAGCGCAGAGTTCCGATATTCGCTTGTTGCCGGCGCCGTTACCGGCGGAGGTCTTACAGTCATTGCCAATGCACCGAACCCGGCAGGCTTCTCCATATTGAAAGGTTCATTCGAGATGGAGCAATACATCCTTTAGGCTTGCTGGCAGCCGCGCTTCCGCCCACGATCGTCGCCATCTCTTGCGTTTCGCCTGCTTTAAACCGTGTAATCGATATTACCGTTGGGCTCGCTGCCTATAAATCATACCCATACGGTAGTGCAGATTCGTCTTTCTTCAGCGCATTCAGGCTGTCATTCTCCGCGCGCAATATTTCGACCTGTTTATGCAGCGAGTTATCAGAATTCGCTCACGCAACATCGTGGGGACCGTAATCAATGCCCCGATGAGCGTTCCAAGGCCGAAGCAAGCAGCAATCACAGAGGAAAGCGACGCATCGATGCGCCACAGCAAGAATACGACGCTTACCGCCACGGCGTTCTGAACCGCGAACATGACAATCAGAAAAACAATGATGAGCGCGACAATCAGTTGTAATGGCATGACAGCTCCTTCTCGGGCGAATGCTTGCTTCCTGGTGCTACGCAATGCCCTGCCTGGAGAAAAATCAAGCGGCGACCCCGAATATCGGAATCTCCTGAATACCCGATATCGGCGCGATACCCCAACATCAGCGGCACATTGAAGTGCGGCCCCATGCAGAGTTAAAGATAGTAGGACAGAAACTTTTTCCGGGTTTGTATCAAAAAACTTCTTTCAGACCGAGGTTCAGGTATACGCCGCGCGTTAGCCCACCTTAAATGGCCTTCCTTGAATATATTACCCCCGAACTTTGCGAGTGAACCCGATCTCCATCCATTTCTTGATGCGGTTGGCGTCACCGATACGTGAGTTCTTTCCCCAGGAATCAAGCAATACTATGATAATTGCTTTTCCGGTTATGTTAGCCCGCATGACAAGACAGCGTCCGGCTTCACTAAGAAAACCCGTTTTCGATAAATCAATATCCCAACTTCCGCTACTCACCAAGCGGTTGGAATTGACGAACTGCATGCTACGGTCTTCATCTGCGAACGCCACCGCATGCGCAGCGGTCGTCGAAAATTCACGAATGACATCGTAGTCATGCGCAGCGCTCACCATTTTTGCCAGATCACGCGCAGTGGAAACGTTGGCACTATTCAGCCCGGTGGAATCAACAAAATAGCTGTTGCCCATGCCGAGCTCGAATGCCTTCAGATTCATTGCGGCAACGAACGCATTGATGCCCCCGGGATAGGTGCGCCCCAGCGCCGCCGCGGCACGGTTCTCGGAAGACATCAATGCCAACCGCAGCATTTCCTGGCGAGTAAGGCTTCCCCCCACTCGCAAGCGAGAGCGGGTATTTTTGAGAACATCAATATCAGCTGCTTCAATGACGATTTCCTCATCCAGAGGCAATTTCGCATCAAGCACAACTATTGCTGTCATGAGTTTCGTGATGGAAGCGATCGGCATCACGTTATCTGCATTTTTGTTAAAAAGGATATGCCCATGCTGAGCGTCCATAACCAGCACCGAATGCGATCTAAGATTCAGCCCCCCCTTCTGTGCAAAAGCCCCGCCAGTAAAGGCGAACATGAGGCAAATCACCAAGATAACTTTTTTCATTTGTCATTATCTGCCAGAAAATTCATCCGCCCCCCGCGGATTGGGAATTTGCGCGCAGTTAAGTTAACAAATATTGCGTAATAGGGAAAGGACTTTATAGCAATTGGGAGCGGTTAAATCTGAGGCGAGAGCGCTATCGGCGGTGAGCCGCAAACTCATCCTTCATTCAGTGATCCGTTGCTCATCGGTATCCGATAACCTTTGATAAGCGCCTGCGAGGCACACTCAAGCGGAAGGGGTCGTGAAAAATAGAAGCCTTGCATTTCGTCGCAACCGTGCTTTATCAGGAAATCAAGTTGCGATCTGGTTTCAACGCCTTCAGCTACCACCTTCAGCCCCAGGCTGTGGGCCAGCTTGATCATCGCCACGGCGATGGTTGCGTCGTCCGGATCGGTGGTAACGTCCCGGATGAACGCGCGGTCAATCTTGATTACGTCCAACGGAAACCGCTTGAGGTAGGCAAGACTTGAGTAACCCGTACCGAAATCGTCCATCGATATCTGCACACCGAACGCTTTCAGGTTTTGCAGCGCATTGGCGGTTGTTTCGGCTTCTTTCATCAATATCGATTCAGTCAGCTCGAATTCCAGCAAATGGGGATCAATTCCGGTGACCTGCAGAGTCTTCCCAACACACGAATCGAGGTCTTGCTGCTGAAACTGTCGTGCCGACAGATTGACCGATATCGGATACAAGGAAAGCCCTTGGTTCTGCCATGTTTTTATCTGTTCACAGACTGTTCGCACCACCCATTCGCCAACTGAAACAATCAGTCCCGTATCCTCGAGCACCGAGATGAACTGAAGCGGCGGCACGAGCCCATGCGTTGGATGCTGCCAGCGCAGCAGCGCCTCAAAGCCGGTGATTTCGCCACTGACCAAACTTGCCTTCGGCTGATAGTGCAGCACGAACTCGCGCCGCGCGAGCGCGCCGCGAAGCTGGGTTTCAATTTTCAGGCGGGCTACTGCGCGCTCATTCATCTGCGGCAAATAGAAGCGATAAATGGCTGGACCCTGCTCTTTAGCCTGGAACATCGCAGTGTCAGCGTTCCTAAGCAAGCCATCCGCATCCGTACCATCCCCCGGATAAATGCTGATTCCAAGACTCGCTGAAATATAAATTTCCTGCCCTTCCAACTCGAAGAGCAGCGAGAGAGCACTAATTACCTTTTCTGCAACCAGGGTTGCGTCGTCGGCCTGAGCCAGATCGGTCAGAATGAACGCAAATTCGTCTCCACCCAATCGCGCAACCGTATCGCATGAACGCACGCATCGTTGCAGCCGTTGTGCAACCTGAACCAGTAATTTATCGCCAGTGCTGTGGCCCATCGTATCGTTGACGATCTTGAAGCGATCCAGATCAGCGAATACTACACCTACCCGGCATCGGCTGCGCTGCGCATGCTCCATCGCCCGCCTGAGGCGATCGAGGAAAAGGCTTCGATTGGGCAACTCTGTCAGGGGGTCGAACTGGGCCAGATAGGTGAGGCGCTCCTCTGTAGCTTTGCGGTCGATAGCAGTCGCAATAATATTGGCCAGGCTCTGCAAGAAGTTGATACTACCCGACGTGAAGCGGAGCGCTTCGCGGGAATAGGCCCCAAGTATACCGTACGGGCCGCCGGCGCCCGAGATAAGCACATCGGCACTACTGCGGATACCGTGATTTCGCAAAATATTCGAAGGCTTGAAACGGGTTTCGGAGTGGAAATCTCCTACGATGACCGGTTGGTGACTCGCGAGAACAAACCGGTTCTGGCTGTTTTCGTAAGTGAATGATATTTTGCGGCCTATCCAGCCGGCTTGCCAACCCGAACCCGCCTTGAGTACAAAAGAACGTAAATCCGGCGCAAGCTGGAGAACCTTGCAAAAATCGATGTTCAGTCCTTGGGAAACAATCACCGCAGCCTGATCCCATAACTCGTCAAGATCGGCGCTAGCAAGTGCCTGTTGCCCGAACGCTGCAATAAGGCCCTGCTGCATGGCGTGCTCCTGAATTGCCAGTTCGGTCTGCTTGCGCTTCGTAATGTCAATGGCGGTGCCTACTATTCGCAGTTCGTTACAATTCGTGCTCCATTTCACCGCCTTGGCGATATGCAGGTGACGTATGGTTTCGTGCCCGCGCAGAATCCGGAAATCAAGCTGTGCGCGTCCATTTTCCGCACTGAGCTTTTTTAGCTGCGCTTCCTGCTCGGGCAAGTCGTCGGGATAAGTGTAGGATCTCCAGATTTCATACGTGATTGCGCTCCCGCGTGGAACACCATAAATCTCGTACATGCGATCATCCCAGATTATGTTGCCGGTAACCGTGTTCCACTCCCAAATACCTATTGCGGCTGCTTCAGTGGCAAGAGAAAGCCGGGTCCTTTCCTCCAGCAAAACCCGTTCCCTGCGATTTGACTCGGCCCGAAGCCAGACATTTTCGATGACCGTGGGCAACCGTTGAAGATAACCCGCGCTTTTCACCACATAATCAGCGGCACCCAATTTGAGAGACTGCCGCGCAATTTCTTCGTCGCCGGAACCGGTAACCAGAATGATCGGCAGATCAAACCCGCGCACCTGGCACAACTCCTTCAAAATATCGGTAGCGGAAGCCCCGGGCAAATAATAATCGAGTAAAAGAACATCAATGGCGGCATCCGGACCGGGGGCTGCAAAACGCTGAAAAACCTGCGCTGCTGTCTGAACCGATTCAATGTGCAGGTGTGGAGCGATGGAAGCCAGTTCTCGCTTGGCCAGATCGATTTCATGAGCATCAGGCTCGACGTAGAGAATCCTGAGCACGGCGGCTCTTCTATAGGTTTCCGTGTGAAACTTGTCGAATGCAGCCCGCAGCACGAGAGCCAGCGTTTCAAGGAAGCCGTCGCGCTTTATGACGTAATCATCCGCACCGGCCCGGAGCAATTCGACTAATACTTCTTCGTTGCTCGAACCGGTAAGTACGACGACGGGAAGCGGCAAATGCTGGCTGCGAACCCGTGCCAGCAACGTTCTCCACTGCCATCGGGAAGATTGAGATCAGTCAGGATCAGATCGTAGCGAGGTGAAGCATCCTCGCCCACCTTCGCGATCGCCGGGGTTTCCAGGCTGGTTCCATAAATTTCATGGAACCGTTCGATCCGTGCCAGTGCCTCGGCCAATGTTCCGACTATGTCCAGTTGAATATCCGGCGCGCGTTTCTTCAGCTCCAACCGCACCAGACCGGCGTCCAGCGCATTATCCTCCAGATAGAGAATTTTCATTATGCCGGCTTTGAAAGACTATGCATATTGAGAACTGTCCAATAGAGCTCGATCTGCCGCGCCACATCAATGAATTTTTCAAAATCCACCGGCTTCACGATGTAGGAATTTGCACCAAGCAAATAGGCTTTACGAATGTCATCATCCTCAGCCGAAGACGTAAGAACTACGATTGGGACAGTTCCAATATCGGGATGCGCCCGAATGACCCTCAGGACTTCCAGTCCGCTGATTTTGGGAGCTTCAAGTCGAGCAATATCACGGAAGGCACCGGATCCCCTGCTCTCCAGCCTGCCACGAAATCAATTGCTTCCTGACCGTCACGCATTACTTCGAGGGGATTGGCCAGATTGTGCCGGATAAACGCGCGCCGGGTCAGGTCCACATCCATTGGATTGTCTTCAATGAGCAAGATCGGCAACGTAGTATTCATCGATGCTTGTTGCTAACCCGGACGCAGAAACTGCCGGAGTAACTGCTGTAGCGGTACCGTATAGAGGTAATTTCAGATAAAAGACCGCCCCGCCGCCCAGTTCGCTTTCCGCCCAGACGCGTCCTCCCATCCGCTCCATGGCTTTGTGCACCATTGCAAGCCCGATACCCGTTCCGGGGTAGTCTTCGGCTCGATGGAGGCGCTGGAATATCTCAAAAATCTTGTGGTAAAAACGCATGTCGAATCCGATTCCATTATCCCGAACCGAGAGGATGCAGTAGCCATCCGCAGGCTGGGCAAGAATTTCGATAGCCGGTTCAGGGACAAATCTGGAAAACTTGAGCGCGTTATCGATCAGGTTACGCAATGCAATTGCGAGACCATCCGGATCGGCACTAATGCGCAAATCGTCGACTTTGACCGTTAGACGCGCATTTTCAATGCTGTCCTTGAACTGGTCCAATAGCTGAGGCAGGAAGCTGGAAAGCCTGACGGCCGTTGTAGAGAGCTTTCGCCGCTCAAGCTTTGAATAAGAGAGCAAATCTTCAATTAAACTGCTCATGTGCGTCGTTGCCATACCGACATTCTTCAGAAAACCCCGGCCTTCCTCATCAAGACACTCATGGTAACTTTCGAGCAGAAGACGGCTATAGCCCGCTATCCCGCGAAGGGGCGCCCTGAGATCATGCGATACCGAATAACAAAAATTTTCCAGCTCTTTGCTCTTGGCCACGAGCTGAGCAGTGCGCTCATTTACTTTATGCTCGAGGTTTACCTTGGCATCCCGCAGCGCTTCTTCCGCATATTTACGTTCGGTAATATCCTTGATCATCATAAACGCCAGGTCTTTGTCATCGCCATACTGCAAAATTGCGCCGGAATAACTGAAGATACGCGTCCATTCTCTATCCAGGCGCCTGACACGCAACTCCAGATCATGTAGCTGCTCGCCCCCGAGAATGCGCGCCAGCGGCCAGTGTTCGATAGGCAAAATGGCACCCTCAACAGTGGATAACTCATAGAGCCGTGCAAAGCTGCGTAGATTGGTCAAGACCTCTTCCGCATTACTGATGTCATGCATTCTCAGTGCTGCCGGATTCCAATGCAGTAATTTTCCGCTTGAATCGGAGATCACAAGACCTTCACTCATGCTCTCCATCACCACCTGAAGCTGTTTTTCAGTTGCGCGTCGCGCTTTCTCCTCCAGTCTCTGATCGTTTACGTCGGTATTGGTACCGAGCCATTGCACCACCTGGCCTTTCGCATCCTTTAACGGCTCCGCCCGTGTCAGGAATATCCTGTATTGCCCATCCGCGCCAAGTAGGGGAACTTCCATGGCAAACGCCTGCCCGGCGGCGGCTGCTTCGTTCCACTTTTCTATTACACTAGGCAGTAGCGCTGGATCATGCACCCTGCGCCAGCCCCAACCTTTCATTTCTTCCGGCGTTGTGCCTGTGTAGTCATACCAGCGCTGGTTGTGCCAGGACCTCGATCCATCGGTTTCCGATATCCATGCGAGCTGCGGGATCGTATTGGCAATGATTCGAAAACGCGCCTCATTTTCCTGCAACGCTAGCTGGGCACGGCGGCGACTCGTAATATCCAGCATAATTGCAAGAAATTCTCTGCGGTCTGATTGCGTAACCCACTGCAGATGGACTTCGGCTGGGTAAAGGGTGCCGTCGGCACGCAAGTGCATCGTTTCGAAAATCAGAGCCTCTTTCTCGCCATTTACAAGTGGACTGATCATGGTTCGGAACGACGCTTCGTCCAATTCCGGCTGAATGTCAAATAGCGTCATCATGGGCAGCCTATCCATGTCATAGCCCAGATTGCGCCGTGCACCCTTATTCAAATAGTGAAAATGCAAGGTCTGAGCATCAAAAAGACAAATCTCGGTCAAACTTTGATCGAGAATATCGGAAAGTCTGGCGGTGCGCATTCTGTATTTGCATAGCTTCGGCTGTGTCGCATGGGGTCTCCGAAGCGCCCGCAACACTTTTTGTCTGGCTTTTGTATGGAGATATCATTAAGAAAATCTGGAGCTGCCTGGAAACCTGGTTGGCTCAGATAATAACCCGGAGAAATAACAGTACTATGAAACCTTAAAACAAGCTGTGTGAATAGCTGTAAGATTTTACAGCTTGGCAGGTGAGAATCAGTTCGAGAGTCTGACCAGAATCCCTCGCACAGGAGGAAGAAAATGGCGCTCATGATCCCGCATCGATAAATGCACATCAATAATGAGCGAAAATGATTTTCTAACTACAATAAGCGAGAATAAGTGCTTTTCCCGGAAGAGTAAGGTATAAGCCGTCACCCGTAACCACAATCCCTCATACCTCTTGACCGTTGCGCTTCGCTCAAGCCATCTTACCGAAAACGGTATCGGTCTTCATCTTATAATCCATTCTATTTAACAAGCGGACATATCACCCGTTCGGAGATAAACATGCAAGAACTACATGCAACCTGGACCGCGCTAAAACTCGGCGGATTTACTATTTTGCCGTTGTCTCTGCTGGCGATCATCGCTCTGGCCATTATGCTGGAGAAGGGATTTGTCTATTGGCGTTATGCCCGTCTCTCGCACGATCTGCTGAACCTCGTCGAAACCTATGGCTTTGAATGGCACGACCTTGAAAAAATACTTTCGGGCCTGGATGAGCGTCACTATTACAAGCGATTTTTCGAGGTCGTAATCAGCAATCGCCACCGGCCATCCTGGTGGACCGAATCTCGGGCCGCGGATGAAGCCCAACTGATAGAAAAATCTCTTGCCCGCAGGCTATGGTTTCTGGAAACCACCGTTACCGCCGCACCCTTGCTCGGACTCGTAGGGACGGTTATCGGCATGATGCGCGCATTCCAGATCATCGGCGGCGAGGGCGTCGTCAATCCAACCGCAGTGACGGGTGGCGTGGCTGAAGCGCTTATTGCGACTGTGGTCGGCCTGATAATCGCGCTGATTTCCCTGTTTGGATTCAATTACTTCTCTGGTTTGCAATCACAGACGATGGATGAGATGGAGCGTCTGGGCACGCGCCTGATCGACCATATCCGACTGGACCAGGAGGGCGACCATGAAGCTGCGTAAACCGAGGGTTTATCGCAAAGGCCGAATCGAGATCATCCCCATGATCGACGTGATGTTCTTCCTGCTTGCCACATTCATGCTAGCGTCATTGTCGATGCAAAATCTGGATTCCCTGCAGGTGAATCTACCCCAGGGGAAAGCCGAAAAACTCCGTACCAAGGCACCTGTAACGCTGACGCTGACGAGCGACAGCAAAATCTTCATTAACCAGACGTCCGTTACCCTGGAAACACTGGCCGATACGCTGAGGCCGCTACTCGAGGATTCCGAACAGAAACTGGTGGTATCCGCAGATAACGATGCGCCGCAGGGTATTGTCGTGCAGGCGATGTTGCGAGCCCGGTCCGCTGGCGCGCAGCACTTTTTGATTGCGGTTAAGCACCAGTAATACATGCTGACACTGAAGTCCAGGCCGAAGGAAGTCCAATTCTGGTGGCCCGTGCCGCTAGCGGTCATCATTTGGGTGATCATCATCTGGGCATTCGGATTTCTTTTCGCGTCTTCAGAGGGCGAGACCGAAACTCCACCACCCATCGAAGCAAGCTTTGTGGAACTGCCTGAAGAAAAACCAGCGCAAAAGCCGTTGCCGGTTCCCCAGAAGAGCACCAAAATTCCCACCCCGGTAAAGCCTCAACCACAGCCTAAGCCTCCGCCACAGCCTCGCCTGGGCGCTGAAAAAGCGGAACCGGTGAAGCGTCTCGCTGAAAAAGGAACCGCAAAAAGCGAGGCCAGGGCGGATAGCTCATCAGCGGCAAAGACAGCTCCAGATTCAGCGCAGCCGAAAGATATGCTGGCCTATATGAATGAAGCGCGGGAACGCCGCCGTGCGGGAGGAATCTTTGAGGATGAGCCCAAGGAACCGGAAGCTATCGAGCGCGAACCTTCCGCGGAAGAGCTCAGGATGGCGAACGTCATGCGCAACCTTAAAGAACCCGGCGCAAGCGGAATATTCCAAATCATAAGAATGGGACCGCGCAACGCACAGTTTCTGTTTCGTGCCTGGAAAAAGGATAGCAGTGTCCCGCGGCGGGAGTTGATCGAAGTGGATGCCGGACCAGGTGGAGATATTCAACGTGCTGTCGTCCGGAAAATGATCGAGCTGATCCGTGAGTATCACAAAGGCGACTTCAACTGGGAGTCATACCGCCTCGACCGGGTCGTTGTCCTCTCGTCGCGCCTGGAAGACAGCAAGGGACTGGAGGATTTCCTGATACGCGAATTTTTTGGCGACAGCGAGGCACCGGTTCGACGGCGATAGGAAGTGGAAGAAGAATAGGTATCTGATGACTTGAATGATTGTGTAAGCGGTAGGGGCGTCAACAAATGCCCGCAGGACCGTTTGACGATTATCGGCTGCAAGTTCGCTTCATTGATGGGCTGGATCTTGATCAAACCTTCCGGGTTGACGTTTCAACCCGATTACGCCCGGCCTTTTTTGCTCGATAAAGTGCCTCATCGGCGGCTGAGATGAGCATGCCCGCATCTTCGCTTTGTCCATAGCCCGTAGCGACGCCCAAGCTCACAGTCATGGGGATTTTTCCGAACCGACTATTAACAGGCTCTGCTCTGATAGAACAACAGATTCTTTCGGCGAGAGCTTCAGCCTGACTCCCGTCACAACCCGATGCTGTGATCAGAAACTCTTCACCTCCATAGCGTCCGATACGGTCATAACCACGCAACGCAAGTCCCATGCGCCGGGCTGCCTCTTGCAATACCTCGTCACCTGCCGGATGCCCGTAAGTATCGTTGACTCGCTTGAAGTGATCGAGGTCCGCTACGATAACGCTTATACAGGTACCTTGGCGCGGTCCCCGTTCCAGCTCCTTTTGAAGATAAGCCATGATTGCGCCTCGATTCCATACGCCGGTCAGATGGTCATGCGTTGCCTGGATATGCAGCCTGTTATGTAAGCCCAGTATCCGTTCGGCGACTCGTAGCCGGGCTGCCAGCTGTTCTTCATCGAATGGTTTGGTAATGAAATCATCGGCGCCTGCGTCCATGCCTTCAAGATAGCTGCCCTTGCTGTCCAGCGACGTGAGAAGAATAACGTAGGTATATTGCAGGCCAGGTTCTCCACGAATCATCCTGCACAACTGCAAACCATCAATATTCGGCATCATCCAATCAGATATGAGTAGAGGATACTCGCCCTGTTGCCAGGCTTTCCAAGCCTCGTGCCCATCCTCTACAGCCGTTACGGTATGCCCTAATTTTCTGAGGGTAGCGCTGAACAAAAGGCGTGAGGTGGTATCGTCTTCCGCAATGAGTATCTTCATGATTGATCCGTATCTGACAACGGCGGGCAATTTATACCAGACTCCGCAATCTCGCTCTTAACACGTTCAAATTCGCCTTCGATTTGTTCTATCAAAACCGCAGCTCCA
This sequence comes from uncultured beta proteobacterium, assembly GCA_963850515.1. Classification (GTDB taxonomy): domain Bacteria; phylum Pseudomonadota; class Gammaproteobacteria; order Burkholderiales; family Nitrosomonadaceae; genus Nitrosospira. The sequence continues at coordinate 6,096 of CAWKMH010000084.1, read as the reverse complement.
CTCATGCTGCCCGCTTTACCCAAGAGTTCCAGTTGTTGAGCAATATCCGCCATGTGATGTGCACCGATATTCGCACTGGCGCCTTTGAGAGTGTGGGCGGTCTTGCGCAGAAGTTCAGGATCGTTTCCATCGAGAGCATTTTGCAGCTTGTCGAGGCGTTCGGCGCCATCGCTCAGGAACGACGTGAATATCTGCCCGATCAAAGATGGCTCCGTCGCTTCTGCCAATGCATGCAAGCGGGCAATGACTACCGGGTTCAATGCGGAGGAGATGCAAGAGAGAGATGAGGAAACTGGAAATGGAGGGCAGTCAGGCGCATTGGCGTTGCCCGTCTTTTCATCGCTCCTTGTTATGTGCTGTTTGGCTTCACCCTTATCTTGCACGTCTTTACTAGGTACCCAACGTGTCAATGCTGCGGCAAAATCTTCCTGCCTTACCGGTTTACTGATGTAATCGTCCATGCCTGCGAGCAGACACCGTTCTTTATCGCCCTGCATTGCCTGCGCCGTTACCGCAACGATGGGGAGCCTCGATTTACGGTCGGGCCGGCGACGAATCGCAGCAGTGGTTTCAAAACCGTCCATCTCTGGCATTTCACAATCCATAAATACAATATGATAGAAAAATGCCTCTACCATCTGCATTGCTTCCCGACCACTGGCAGCGACATCTACATTACAGCCCAGATTCCGCAGTATCATTGCTCCGACAATCTGGTTAGTAGCGTTATCCTCTGCAAGCAGCACACGCGTGCCAGTAAATGGGCGGTCCAGGCTGTGGGCCGGCTGTGTCTCGTGGATGTCAGGGAGGGAAGACTGACTACTGATGAGATTTGTAGATCGCTGGTGACAGTGTGCGTCCCAGATACTCCCCAGGGTCGACAACAGCTCTGATTGGCGCGCTGGCTTGACCAGATAGGCCGCAAAACCGACCTTCTTGAGCCGCTCCCTGATATCGCCTTCTTGTCCCAGTGAACTGAGCATCACCAATTGTATATTGTGGAGCAACGGATCCGCCTTGATGACTTGGCCTAGCATTTCTCCATCCATCTCCGGCATTTGATAATCAAGGATCGCGATCTGATACGGATCACCCGCGGCATGAGCCTCGCGCAACGCCCGGAGTGCTTCCACACCTGATACGCAACTGCCAATGCGCATCTTCCAGACGCGGAGTTGCTCTTGCAGCACCAGACGGTTAGCTGAGTTATCGTCCACGATCAACACACGAACACGTGCAAGCTCAACATGCGGCCTCGCCTCGGCCGGCTGCTCTCTCTGTAAAGGCAGGCGCAGAGCAAACCAGAAGGTCGATCCAACGCCAACTCGGCTCTTCGCAGCGATGGTGCCGCCCATCAACTTAACCAATTGCTTGCTGATAGCCAGACCCAGGCCGGTACCGCCGTAACGGCGTGTAGTGGTGTTATCGGCTTGCGTGAATTTGTCGAACAGACTCTCCAGTTTATCTGCCGCGATTCCGAGTCCGCTGTCCTCCACGCTTATACGAAGCGAGACCTCGTCTTCGCCGAGCTCGTCGGCCTCCACATCGATGAGTACGTGACCCTTGTCAGTAAACTTGATGGCATTGTTGGCCAAATTAGTCAGTATTTGGCGGATACGCCCCAGATCGCCAAATACATAGCGCGGCACATCCGGCGGATAACGCACTATTACATTTACATCTTTCTTTCTTGTCGGCTGCATGGCAATCATACCCGCCACCTCTTCAACGGCCTGAAGCAGGTCAAATGGAGCGGGCGAAATGACAAGTTTTCCTGCCTCAATCTTTGAAAAATCAAGAACGTCATTGATAATGGTCAGGAGTGTCTCGCCGCTCGCGCGTGCCAACCCCGCCAATTCCCGCTGTGGCGACGTTAGTGACGTATTCAAAAGCAGGCCGACTGTGCCGAGCACGCCATTCATGGGCGTACGGATTTCATGGCTCATATTTGCAAGAAACTCGCTCTTGGCACGGTTCGCCGCCTCTGCTGCTTTTCGAGCTTTCTGCAACTCTATCTCAATATTCTTCCTCGCTGTAATATCCTGGCCCGAAAAGTAAAATTCCCGCAAATCCGGTATTGTAGCCACGTTCCATAAAACCCAGCGGGAGGAGCCATCCTTGCAGCACATCCGGCTTTCAAAGGAAACGGGAATGCCGGTCATGAGCTTATCCAGCTCTGCCATAGTATCCGCACGTGAACTGGAGAAGACGAAGTCTATGAACGGCCGAGACAGCAGTTCCTCCGGTGGATAGCCAAAAACCTTGGCCCAGGCTACGTTCAATCGTTTGAAGTAACCATCGAAGCCGCAGATGGCAAGAAAGTTGAGAGATTGATTAAAGTAACGGTCTCGTTCAGTTTGAGCGGCAGTAAAGGCACGGGAAAGATTACCGATCTCGTCATTTGAGTCAATCTGGAACTGAACGGCTTGGTCCACGTCTTTGATATTCCGCGTTTCATCTTCGAGCTGCACAAGACTTTGTACTTTTCGCCGCACAACCCGATACGAAAGAGCGAGCCAAACCATGAAAAAGGCGAGTGTGAGAAAGATGGCGTAAACATAGAGGGTAGAACGGCGCTCGGCCGCAACCACGGCACGGAGCGTGCGCTCGTCGAACAGCTCATAAAATTCGTTCACTAACCGCATGATCCCGGCCTTTGCAACATGATAGCTTTCATCATACAAGAGGCGGCGGGCCAACTCGGGATCAGGTGTGCGCTTCACGTTAAACTGGCCGGCAGGATCCTGAAACAGGCCTTTCATCGCACCAAATGCCTTGCGCTCCGGCTCCATCAATAGGCGTGAACTGTTTTGGGCTTTCTCGAGCTTTGCAAGCTCTGCCGCCGTGAATCCGAGCTCTTCCATTCTCGATCTCAGGGAGAGCTTGCGCCCACGACCCGGTCGAAAGCCCGCATCACCCATCATGAGGTCCCAGTAACCGCGCTCATAGTGCGGCGGGCGCTCGTGGTCGCCGTCGCGGATCGCAACTATATCCAAGTACATTCGCTCAAACTTTGGGTTGCCAGTGGCCACATAGGCACGAGCCATGTGCGTCAGGTCATCGGAGGACCGGCGCAACTCATCGGCGACGAGGAAGGAAGCGTAGCGAACATTCAGGGCATCATCCAGTTTCCGGTGCTCCAGGAAACGAAGCGCAATAAGTAGGGTAAGCAGGGAAATAAGCACCCCTGTCACAAGATAAAATATGTAACTCATTTTCCGAATTGTCATTAATCTCCTTCCGTTTTGCTCTGACTCCGCCGAGCTGCCTGCTGCGCGTGGACTTGTGATCTAAAGTGGCTCAGTTATTAACGGATGTCTAATTCGAATCTTGTGCAGATTTGCGCAGACGGAAGCAACTAAGGCTGATTTCTCGGGTGGCATCCCAACCATGACGTGACAACAGCCCGCAACGGATCGGCTATATGCTTGGCCGCTATACTTAACCTGAACATGGCGATGGGTGGCGTCGCTAGCCGCCAGCTATTTATCGCACCGCTGGTAAAAACCGGCTTATCGAAGTCTTGGCAAAGGAGATTTCGCCTGAGATCGCTGGTACCCTGACCAAACTCAAAGGTGAATTGGCCAATTTCGCCGGTGCGAAAATACTCGCGTTGCCTGGTTGCCGAAAAATCTCAGGCTGAACGGCTAACGGAATAATCTTGAACTGGACATTGACTCCAAGGACGGGGCTTGCACTTGAACTGATCGGCTCTTGCCGTTTGCTCGGCAGTATACAAAACGCGGAGTCAGGTTATCTCGCCTATTCTCCGTCTTTTACTACATCATTCCCTTTCAGATACTTGTCCAGAAACTCCAGTATCCGGCGGTTGGCCTCGATCTGATTCTTTTTCTTGGTGAAGCTGTGGCCTTCATCCGGAAAAACGATATATTCCACCGGAACATTATTTTTTTTGACAGCTTCCACGATCTCATCGCTTTCCGCTTTGACCACGCGAGGATCGTTGGCGCCCTGGATAACCATTAAAGGCTTTCTTATTTCCCTGGCGTGAAAAAGCGGCGAGGTTGCAACGAGGATATCGATGTCATTCACAGGATCACCGATCTCATCATAAATCGCTTTACGGACCGATTCCCAGTAGAGAGGTATGCTTGCCAGCGTTCGCAACCAGTTGCTCACTCCAAAAATATCAACGCCCACTTTAAAAGCCTCGGGACGAAACGCCAACGCTGAAAGCGTCATATAACCGCCATAGCTGGCGCCCATGATGCCGATGCGCTCATGGTCAATGTAGCCGAGGCTGGCTAGAAAGGTCTTGGCCTCTATACAGTCCCACAGGGGCTCGCGCCCGTGCTTGCGATTAGCGGCGGTAAAAAAAGTTTTGCCATATCCCGAACTGCCACGGTTGTTGATCCCCAGCACCGCATAGCCGTGGTTCACGAGATACTGGATCTGCGCGTTATATCCGCGCATCGTCTGCCCGCCGGGGCCGCCATGGACATAAATAATGGCGGGCACCTTGTTTGCCGCGGAGGCTTCGTGCGGCTTGTAATAAATAGACGGTATTATCATTCCATCGAAAGACCTGAAACGGACCACCTGCGCCTCCACCAAGTCCAAGGGGTCGATTTCCTTGCTCAAGCTCTGGGTAAGCTGTTGAAACTGCCCCGTATGGAAATCGTGGACGAACAGGTTATCGGGAGAGCGATCTCCATTCACATAGAACGCCATCCGGGCGCCACTCTGCGAAAAAACGACGCCCCGGATTTCTCCCTCAGGCAGTGCCGGGAGAGCCAAGGGTTTCTCTTCCTCCGCTGCGCCCTCACCCGCCACAATCTCCACAATCCGAACCACCACACTGCCGTCCTGATTGATGGCGGTAACCCGAAACCGTCCATTCCTGGAGAAATAGGTGTTGATCACATTCCAATCGGCACTTTCATGATCTCTGACCACCCGGTGGTCAAGTCATAGGTGCACAGACGCTTGAATTCGCTTCCCTCATTGGTGAGAAAAAACAGTTTTTGCGAAGCCGGGTCGAAAGTCTCGGCTTGCAAGCTGATGGCGCCCTCATGCGGGGTCAGGTGTTTTACCTGCTTGCCGGGTGGCATCGAACAGGTAAATATCGCTATCGGAAGTGGTATTGGCCCTGTTCAGTGCGATCCATCGCTCATCACGGCTGATGGGGCCCAAGTCGAATCCTTCCTCGTTCCTGTATATTAAAACGCGGGCATAAGTCTGGGCGTCATAGCGGTACAGATCAAAGAACCTGGGATCACGCTCGTTGCTGGAAACAAAAAAAGCGGTTCCATCCGGCCGCCAACCCATGAATTGCGCCTTGAGCTTATCTCCCGGGGTCAAATCTTTTTCCGAGCCATCCGGATCAAGCAGGAAAAGATGATAATTCTCATCGCCGCCATGTCCCGGTAAAAAGTACCCGATCGTCATGCGGGAAAGAAGCTGACCGGAAAAGTACTGTCCGACGGCGGACCGGGTCAGAGGCTCTGGCGTACCGCCCTCTACTGGCAGCGTATAGGCATTGAAAATACCCGTCGCGTTGCTGCTGAAAAGAATCGCCTCTCATCAGCGCTGAACGATGCTCCGACTATGGAAATCGTCGCCATGAATTGCTCTATGGTATAGCGTTTCATGTAAGGATGGACCTCATTGATGGGTATGCGTGCATTCTCAAGAGCATAGGCAGCGTAAAAATTTTGTCGGAAAAATGAAGCACGCCCGATTTCGCCGACCCGAGAACTTAAGGATATGCATCAGGTTTTTACGCTTTCGCGCCGATAAGCGGCGTGGTAGAGGCCGTGTCGAAAATAATACAAATAATTTCGGATAGAGTATCTTTAGTAATGATGAAGGCCGACCGATATGGCGGCGCCCGGCGGTAACCGTTTACTTGATCCCGATCACCATCGAGTCCGCCCCGGCCAACGGCTCTACACGCATGGCGGAAAAACTGGCTTCCTGCATCCATCCCTTGCAATCGGCGCCCGTGTAATCGAAGCCTACCAGCGTATCCAGCAGCATGTTCAGGCTCATCATTAATCCAAATGCGTTCTTTGAACGGTCATAGTAGATGATGGGATCTCGTCAACAATAAGCACACCGGCCTGCGGGAAGCAT
>CAWKMH010000083.1:0-19853 GCA_963850515.1 uncultured beta proteobacterium | reverse complement strand
AATGTATTGCTTGGTTTTATATGCTATAAATAACCATGGCAGCCAGCGGACGAAATTTCCAGTAGTTGGCGAACCTAAGGATATAAGTAAGGCTGTCCAACTATGGTTGACGCTGGTTATTTGTTTATAGCGTGTTGCGCATAGTAGAGGAGGTTCGAAATGAAAACCGCAAAATTGTTATTGCTATCTTTGGTAACCACTGTTGGTCTTCTCTTTCCTGCTGCCTGGGCTGGAGAACCTAATACCGCAGTTTTTGGGAATGAACAGTCTCAGGTTAAATCTGATAGGAATGCTAATTCGAAGGCGACACAGGGACGCGATTGCCCTCCCGAAATGAGTCATGAAAAAGATGCCCAGCATATAGGAACCCAGCATAGCGAAGGACAGCATAGTGGAGTTCTAAAGGAGTAACGTCGCGGCCATCAATTATCGTGCAAGTTAATAAAGATTTCATTGGTTGGCGCCCCTGAATTCTAAGCCGGATCCAGGGGCGCTTTCTCATGAGCTTTCCCATGTTTCAGCCGCTATGCCCTTTCCCCGAGTAGCTCCCGATCTGCTTCAAACTGTAACCACCGCTGGCACAGGCATTAAAGATCGACTTTAGCCGGTGATTGTTTAGTCGCTACTTTAGTAAATGACGCTGGAGGCTTTTCTTTGAACTTCAGGTCTGCGTTCGGAGATAGCGATTAGAAACTCTCGGCTGCGCCGCTGGGCTGGCGTTGTCCTTGTTCCCAAACTTGCAGGGTTCGCACAGACACACCAGGCAGCTTGGCAAACTCAGTTTGTGGCAGCCCTGATTTTTTTCGGGCGGATATGACGGATGACGTGACAACACGGCCTTTTCTGGCTGCCTCTGGCGCACCTACTCCAGCAACTCAGCGCCGAGGTCGCGCTATGCGTCACGTTTTTTCAGTTCTGTTGCGTGATGGCAGGTTATTTCCTCCTTAATCACTTTAAGTATTGGTGCTCCTTGGGGTTGGTTTCTAAATGGGTCAGTTTTACTCCGGCGTTGACCGCTTGCTGTCGAAAATTATTACACCTCTTCCGCTGTAGCGAGAGCGACCTACTTTAACAGGCTGATTATGAAGCAAATAGAATAACGGCATAAATATTGCTTAGGTTACAAATCTAGTAATGTAAGGTCATCCTAGATTCTGAATTTGTTTTGATACCTAAACACTAGAGCTGTTGCTGACATACATTATCGATTCAACCTGGAGAGACCATGAGAAACTTGGAGTCATCAATAAAAACCATCGCTATTGCAGCCGCTTTGCCACATGTTGTAGTCTAAGTACGCCCACGTTCGCCCTTGCTATTTTTGGAGTTAATGAGGGCAGCGTCCCTGGTACGCCAGTAAATATTTTCAACGCAGATAAGATTAACGGCAATTATAACGAAGCGTTTACCGTTACCGGAGCCGTTACCGGAGCCAACACATTCAGTGCGAGAGATATTTTTTCTCTTGGCAGTTATACATTGGGCAGCGGAGGGGCTGTTACCAGCTACTTGAATAATCCAGAGCCCGCAGGTTATAGAGCGTATGCCGTTGCAACCTCTTCAGGTATTTTCTCGGTTGGGTCCCACGGGTAATATTCTTAATACCACTGTTACCAGCAACTCTTTAGAACTTTATATAGATCCCAAATCGGACACATTAGTACATTCGGCCCGAAACTGGCACAGGAGATATTACTCGTGAAATGGTTCTCGGATGACTTGCGCCTCATGTCGGGCTTCAATGGAACAGGCGAAGGAAGTGGCGACAGTACTAGATTAGACCCTGGCAACTTCGGCATATTATTTAATGACACAGTCTTAGATCCTAGTGGGGAACTTTATTTCACATCTCCTCGTCCGTTTTACGTTGGTTTTGAGGCAAACGGAAACTTCAATCCCTTTCAATCCCGCACCCGGCGCCACTACATTACAGCAAGGAGTCGCGAATTTATTTTTCTCCGATAGTACTGTGCCCGCACCTGCCTCTTTAGCTTTGCTCGGTATCGGTCTTTTCGGAATGGCGGCAATAAGAAGATGGCACCCCAACGCCTAGAAAATTATATTTGGCGGGTTAAATTTGGGACAAGCTGACGCCACCATGCGTTGAAAGGGTTAGCGTAATTGCTAACCCTTTTTATGGTACGTGGTTACAGCGCAGATCTTGCCCGCCGTCCGCGCGCCAAGGCACCAATATCGACCATCAAATCACGGACAACACCCTGTATATGCTCCCCTGAGCGAAACCTCTAGCATCCTTGCATTTTTCAGAATCTTGGCTATCGTTAATAGAGCTGACCATGCAATTATCGATGCGCAATTTTAGTGACAGCTTGCCTAGGCTGCGGCGTTTCGAGGAACTGGTCTTTCTAGAGGAGACGAAGATGAAAAATAAATTAATCGTCTGGATCGCTGGATTCGGATTGGTAAGCGGAATTGTCGGTTGCTCCAGTACACCCACTGTCTTTACCGATATTGACGTTCCGGGGGCGGTATCCACTCATCCGCGTGGCATAAACAACGCTAGCTCGGCGGGGTCCGCTTCCATTGTTGGGTACTATGTCGATAGGGCCGGAAATATCAAGGCGTTCCGGCGGGATCCCCAAACCAGCTTTGCCACGCTTGTCATTGATGGAGCCATTGAGGTTAAAGCTTTGACATTAATAATTCCGGACCCGGCGAGATTGTGGGTACCGTTCGCGACGCATCCGGCCAGCGCGCTTTTCTGCTGGATGGCGGCGTTATTTCCTACCCTGGCGATCCCTTGATCCCCACTGCCTATGGCATTAATGATGGCGGGCTCATCGTCGGCTCCTTCTCGGACATGGCGGGCAGGAATTACGGTTTTACCTTTCCGCCTGGCCCCGGCGCTCCCATCATTGTATTCAACGACCTTTCGACGCAGACCTTTGGCATTAACCACACGCGAAGAATGGTAGGGACGGTGCAGGAGGCTACGGGTGAATCCAGCGCTTTTTATTTGTCTGGACCTGACATTGCAAGCGCCGCGCGCATCGTTATCCCAGGCGCTACCAGAAGCGACGCTTACGGCATCAACGATGCCGAAGCACCGGAGAAGGTCAAGCACGTCGGAACCTATACCAGGAATGGGATCGACCGAGGGTTTATATTTACGGAAGCGCGTGGCCTGGAAACATTTAATGTTCCGCGAGCAAAGCATACACGCGCATTCGGCATCAATGACGCAGGAGAGATCGTAGGGGAATATGTTGATTCCTACGACCACACGCATGGCTTTCTAGGAACCTTTCGCTGATCGAAACCATCCCCGCTTGCGGGGCTTTTGGATGGTAGTAGCGTGAGAAGCTTCGAGCTGATGCGTAGCGGCACGGCTCGAAGGCTATATTTCGTCCCTGCCTCGCCGCCAGCATTATTCCCGGCGTCCGGATGTAGCGCCGGTCTTTTCGCTGCTGTTGAATATTGCCGGGTTTGGCTTGCCATTAACTGTCAGAAAGCCCGCCAGCCCTTTCTCCATGCGCGATAGCGCGTGGTCGACCAGGATATATTGACCAGGATAATCCACCTTGAACTCCACTATGGTGGCGCCTCCAGGCGGGACAAGCGTGGTTTGTACGTCGGTTAGTCGTGGACTGGTCAGCGAAGCGTGATCATATACCTTATCGAACACCTCCCCGATGACGTGAAAACTCGAGGTTAGATTGGGACCGCCCACGCCGAAGTATATCCGCACGTTTTCGCCCACGTTAGCTTTCATTTTGTACGTTTTTGTGAGCGCATCCATGGTTCCATTAAACATAAGGTGACCCGGATTCTCGGCAAGAAGTTTTTCGAGCGAAAACTCATGCAAGCCTGGCGCGCCATGCCGCTGCGCGGTGTAGAGCTCTCCCTGCATTACGTAGAATTCCCTGATCGACTTCGGGCATACCGCCTTCAGGCTCAACCAGGATCATTCCATACATGCCGTTTGCGATGTGCTGGGCGACCATGGGGGTCGCGCAATGATAAACGAACAGTCCTGGATGCAGTGCTTTGAAAGTGAAGCTCTTGTTCTGGCCAGGCGCAACCTGGGTGACTGCTGCGCCTCCGCCCGGACCCGTAACCGCGTGGAAATCTATTGAATGAATATGGGCGCTGTCTTTTGCATTGCGCAGCTTGACGGTAACCGTGTCGCCCATCCTTACGCGCACAAACGGGCCCGGTACTTTGTTGTTGAAGGTCCAGTATTTATAGGTGCTGCCATCCGAGAGGCGGCCCTCGATCTCGGTGGATTCGAGATCCAGCATCACGTGTTTTGGCCCACGGTTACCGACAGGTTCGCCTACGGCATGGGGATCTTGTGCGACATCTATTGCACCGCTTTTTGCGCGCTCCTCCGGGGTGCCCACGATGAGTTGACCGAACATGCCGGCGGCCTTATGGCCAGGCAGCGTGCAGAGGTATTCAAAGTTGCCGGTATGGGTTGCGCGGAATACTATCGTAGTGGCCGCGCCTTTTGCCGTGATATTGCCGGACTTCGCGCTGAATTCGGGAATGGCGATATCGTGGACGGCGCCGTCGCCGTTGATCAGGTTGATCTGGACAACCGCGCCTTCGGGTACCTTCAGATCGGGGTTGATCTTGCCTGCAATGGCATCGGTTTCACCGACAAAGACCAGTTTGCCGTCCGCGATGTCGGTGCGCAACGTAAAGGTAACATCAGGCGTGTAAGTGACAGCATCACTGCCATGATTGTGTTCGGCGGCAAACGATAGCGAGCTGAAGCCCGGTATACAAACCGCCGCCAACAGAAAGATCAGTGCTCGCATGCTTTTTCTTTTGACAAGTTGGACATGGCAGTACCCGTAACTGTGGATATTTCCGCGAAGCTCGCCTTCTCGGTAAGAATACCCGCTTTAATTAGAACTGTATATCCGCTCAGTATGTCGAACGGTGTGGGTGATTGATCAGGTGCTATCGGATGTCTTTGCCCAAGGCTATGAATTCCCTGGATTTTGATCACCTGGATACTACTATATGATCAAGCTAATCTCGGCAGGCGCAACTGACATAGGACTGTTGCGCAAAAATAATGAGGATGCCTACCTGGTGATGCCTGAAGCCGGGCTTTTTGCAATCTCGGACGGGATGGGCGGCGCGGCGGCGGGTGAAATTGCCAGTCGTTATTTTATTGAAACGGCGCAAGCTGTTTTTTGCAGCCGTGCTCCTTCATTCAGTGAAACAAACCATGAACTTGCCCGAAAAGTCTTCAGGCGTTCAAATGAGCGGATATTCGAACATACTGCACAGTATCCCGATGACGAAGGGATGGGATGTACCGGTGATCTTCTCGTGTTTGATGGGGATGGATATGTTATCGGTCACGCCGGAGACAGCAGAATCTACTTGCTGAGGGATGGCATCTTGCGGCAGTTAACCAAAGACCACTCCTTTGTGCAACGCCTGGTGGACAATGGAACCCTGACACCGGAGGAAGCGAAACACCATCCGCGGAAAAACATCATCACGCAAGCGCTTGGGATCGATCCCTCAGTGTCGTTCGATATTCTGGAAGGCGCGGGGCTCAGTCACGACATTTTTCTGTTATGCACGGACGGCCTAACGGATATGGTCGCTGATTCAGCGATCCAGGCTATCCTGGTTTCCTCGGTATCGATCCAGCACAAGGTTAAAGCGCTGGTCGCGGCGGCTATAGCTGCAGGGGGAAGAGATAATGTGACGGTAATACTATGTGAAGTAAATATCGATCAGGATTCAGCGGATTTACCAGTAAGAAAGACTGCGATTACGCCGATCGATGATGTCTGGCATGTAACCCAACAATTCGGCAGGGATACCCTGTCGCAAATACATTATCCGTGTCGGCTCATTCGGTAACTACCGCCTTCTTCATGCAACGTCGCTAAACGAATAGGATATACTTGGTTTTCCGCGTTACCGGAGAGGCCATGAAAATCCACGAATACCAGGCTAAACAGATTTTACGGGGATTTGGCGTTAACACGCCCCAAGGGATCGGCTGTTTTAGTGTTGAGGAAGCGGTTGAGGCTGCCAGAAAGCTGGGTGGTAGCGTGTGGGCGGTTAAAGCACAGATTCACGCCGGGGGGCGTGGCAAGGGCGGTGGCGTAAAAGTAGCCAGGTCGCTTGATGAGGTAAAACAATTCGCTGAGAAAATACTGGGTATGACGCTGGTTACGCACCAGACTGGCCTGCGTGGCCAAGTCGTCCGGCGTCTTCTGGTAGAGCAGGGGATTGATACTCGAAGAGAGTTTTATATCGGCCTGGTGGTTGATCGAAGTAGCCGGCGCGTCTGCCTGATGGCCAGTTCCGAAGGGGGAATGGATATCGAGGAGGTCGCGGCGAGGAATCCGGAAAAGATTCACAAAGTATTGATCGATCCGCTTGCCGGGCTAACCGTCCAGGATGCTGACGACATTGCCGGCAAGATCGGCATCGCGGAAACAGCGGTGGAAGAAGCACGGACTCTTTTGCAGAGCTTGTACCAGGCCTATGACAGCACGGATGCTTCATTGGTCGAAATCAACCCGCTGATTCTTACCGCCGAGGATCATATCGTCGCGCTCGACGCGAAAATGAGTTTTGACGACAATGCGCTCTTCCGCCACCCTGATATTGCTGGCCTGCGGGATCTGGACGAGGAAGACCCGGCGGAGATCGAGGCATCCCAGCATGGTCTCTCCTATATCTCCCTGGACGGCAACATTGGTTGCCTGGTTAATGGCGCGGGTCTGGCGATGGCAACCATGGATATCATCAAGCTCTACGGCGGAAATCCGGCCAATTTTCTGGATGTCGGCGGGGGCGCTACCGCCGAAAAGGTGGCGGAAGCGTTCAAGCTGATGCTACGCAACCCCAAGCTGCAAGCCATACTCGTAAACATATTTGGCGGCATCATGAAGTGCGACGTGATCGCGGAAGGGGTGGTGGCGGCGGCGCGGGAGCTGAAGCTGAACGTTCCGCTGGTGGTGCGCCTCGAAGGAACCAATGTGGATCTGGGCAAAAAAATCCTGGGTGAATCCGGGCTGCGGATAATTTCCGCAGGGAATATGGCGGATGCTGCGGAGAAGGCTGTCATGGCGGCACAGTCGACAGCGCCAGCAACAGAATTTGCAACAAAAGGAGTGTAGTATGGCTATCCTCATCGACCGCCATACCCGTGTCATGACTCAGGGTATTACCGGTAAAACCGGGCAGTTCCATACTCGCATGTGCCGGGATTATGCCTACGGAAAGAATTGTTTTGTCGCGGGGGTGAATCCAAAGAAAGCAGGCGAGGATTTCGAAGGCATCCCAGTTTTTGCTACCGTTCAGGAAGCAAAACAGGCAACCGGCGCGACGGTTTCCGTCATTTACGTGCCGCCGCCATTTGCCGCCGCCGCTATTGACGAGGCCGTGGAGGCGGAGCTGGACCTGGTAATCTGCATTACGGAGGGTATCCCGGTTCGCGACATGCTGCGCACCTGCCACAAGATGCAGGGGCGGAAAACCCGGCTGATCGGTCCCAACTGTCCAGGCATTATCACACCCGGCGAAATCAAGATTGGCATCATGCCGGGTTACATCCACAAGCAAGGGACGCGTGGGCGTAGTATCGCGTTCCGGCACGCTCACTTATGAAGCTGTGGCGCAACTGATGGAGCAGGGATTGGGCCAGTCCACCTGTATCGGCATTGGCGGTGACCCGGTGAATGGGTTGAAGCACCTTGATGTAATGAAATTGTTCAATGACGACGATGAAACCGATGCGGTTTTGATGGTGGGTGAGATCGGCGGCTCCGATGAGGAAGATTGCGCCCGCTGGGTCAAGGAGCATATGAAGAAACCATTGGTGGGCTTTATTGCAGGTGTTACCGCACCGCAGGGCAGGCGCATGGGGCATGCCGGCGCGGTCATCTCCGGTGGTAAGGGCACGGCACAGGAAAAGCTCGCCCTCATGGAAGAGTGCGGGATTAAAGTAACGCGAAATCCTGCCGAGATGGGCAAGTTGCTCAAATCAGTGTTGCGATAATATATAACCCGGATGTTTCATAAATTGACGCGCGCCCTTGCTGGTCTTTTGTTTCGTATGAAAATTTCGTTCAGTCGGGCGTATGAATAACTACGCCACTCTTTCACAAAATTTCCCTACAAAACAAAATCCTGCGCAATCATCACGCAAATTTATGAAACATCCGGATAAGAACGGAGTTGCAGAAACCTGTATGATTTTTTCGCAATGACCTTTTTCTCCTTGATCTCCGCTTTTCTGCTGGACCAGTGGCGTCCAGGCAGCGATCGCAATCGTTTCGTTTTGCTCTTTCTCTCCTATGCGGATTGGCTGGAGCAATATTTCAATACCGGCGCGCGCCGCCACGGCATAGCGGCCTGGATCGCCGCAATGACGCCGGTACTGATACTCTGGGGTTGGGTCTACTATTTATTGCATGGCCTCAACCCCTTGCTGGCGTGGGCGTGGAATGTAATTACGCTTTATCTCACCATGGGATTTCGCCAGTTCAGCTATTCATTCACCGAAATCAAGGATGCGCTCAAAAATGGGGATTTGCTCCTCGCTCGCAAGTTATTGAAGGAATTGCACGGAGTCGAAGCGGACAAGCTCGACAGCCAGGAAATCGCGCGGGTTACCATCGAGATGGGGCTTGTCTATTCGCACCGTTATGTATTTGGGATTATTGTCTGCTTTGCCGTCCTGCCGGGACCGCTGGGCCCGGTGTTGTATCGCCTGGCGGAATTATTGAATGAACGTTGGAGCGACCGCCCTGACGCTTTTGGGGATTTTGCCGCAAAAGCATTCGAGATAATCGATTGGCTTCCGGCAAGGTTGACTGCTTTGAGCTTCGCCATTGCAGGGAATTTCGAGGATGCGGTTTATTGCTGGCGTGCGCAGGCGGCATCATGGGTGGACCAAAACCAGGGCATCATTCTCGCCAGTGGCGCGGGCGCCCTTGGGGTTTGCCTGGGTGATCCGTCGCGAAGAAGCCGGTGGTAAGCATTATCGTCCCGAACTGGGTGTAGGCGAAGAAGCCGACATGGATTTTCTGCAAAGTACGGTAGGCCTGGTTTGGCGTACCCTGGTGTTGTGGCTTCTGCTGCTTCTGATGCTCGAGATTGCCGGTTGGGCAGGGTAAGCAAAAAGAGCAGGTTGCCGGATTGCAAAAGCAGCATTACTGATGCATTGAAGTAATGCCGGATCGACCCTAACAATACCTAGAGCAATCCCTGAGGTTTTCATGACAAATCCGTTATTAATCGCCCGTTCTGACCAGGCGATCGGGTTGCTACCCAATTTCGCCAATCGGCATGGGCTGATTACCGGTGCGACCGGCACTGGCAAAACCGTTACCCTGCAGGTGTTGGCCGAGCGATTCTCATCAATCGGGGTGCCGGTATTCATGGCTGACGTCAAAGGCGACTTGGCGGGACTTTCCGCTCCAGGCGAGGGTTCGCCAAAACTGAGGGAGCGGCTTTCGCATCTCGAACTTGATGAGCCGCAATGGATGGCATGTCCTGTTACATTCTGGGACGTCTACGGAAAAGCAGGTCATCCCGTCCGTACAACGATTTCAGATATGGGACCGCTGTTGCTTGGGCGGTTATTCAACCTGAACGACACGCAGCAGGGCGTGCTGACAATGGTGTTCAAGATAGCGGATGATAACGGACTGCTGCTGCTTGACATGAAGGATCTGCGCGCGATGCTGCAATTTATCGGCACAAACGCGAAGAATTTCACTGTCCAGTATGGCAACGTTTCAGCAGCCTCGATAGGGGCCATTCAGCGCGCATTGCTGGAGATCGAGCAACAAGGTGGAGATAATTTCTTCGGCGAGCCGATGCTCGACATAAGCGACCTGATGCAAACCGACAGCAATGGGCGTGGCATGATCAATATTCTTGCCGCCGAAAAGCTGATGAACTCGCCCAAGTTGTATTCAACTTTTCTACTGTGGATATTATCGGAGCTGTTCGAGCAACTTCCCGAAGTTGGCGATGAAGGAAAGCCGAAGCTGGTGTTTTTCTTCGACGAGGCCCATTTGCTGTTTAGCGAAGCGCCCAGGGCGTTGCTGGAGAAAATTGAGCAGGTGGTGAGATTGATACGCTCCAAGGGAGTAGGGGTATATTTTATCACGCAGAGTCCGCTGGATATCCCCGAAAGTGTTTTAGGCCAGCTTGGCAATCGGGTACAGCACGCATTGCGCGCGTTTACGCCGAGCGACCAGAAGACAGTCAGGTCCGCAGCCCAAACCATGCGCGCCAACCCTGGTTTTGATACCGAGAAGGTAATCACCGAACTCGCTGTCGGCGAAGCTCTCGTGTCGTTTCTGGATGAGAAAGGCCGTCCCACCATGGTTGAGCGTGCGTTTATTTTGCCGCCGGCATCGAGAATAGGCCCCATTACCGATGCGGAGCGCGCGGCCATCATCAGATCGTCGGTTATTTTCGGTCATTACGAACAGATAGTGGATCGCGAATCGGCATACGAAATAATCAGGAGCCGTACAGCCGTAAAACAGAATGCAGAAAGCGAGGCAGATCCACAACCGGCCAGGACGGGCTCAACGGGCGCCAGCGGTGGCGTGATGGATATATTGGGCGATATGCTGCTCGGCAAGACAGGTCCGCGCGGAGGGCATCACCCCGGCATTCTCGATACGCTTGCCAAAAGCGCAGCTCGTTCTGCTGGCTCGCAGGTCGGCCGCGAGATCTTTCGAGGCGTTTTAGGTAGTATCTTCGGAGGTGGGCGCAGGCGTTGACGATTACAATCGTATCCTGAACCTCCTGGGCCGCCAAAAGCAAGTCGGCTTAGCATGGCGTAGCCCGGCAGGCTGCTCGATACAAAGACTGCCCGAGATACGAACAAGCAAGAATGCAGGATTCTGTCGTTCCCCGGCGCTATCTTTAGCCTGGGAGTAGTGCGGGTATCATATCCCCGTCAATTAAAGGAGAGCGGGTGATGCGTTTGATCGCGGCAGTTTTTCTGGTTATGATATTCGCAGGCTGTACGGCCACCGGGCAGAGCGAGCGACCACCGGGACCCATGCCTGCGACCACGCGGCCCGTCTATAACCTCACCGGTTACTCGCCAGCCTTCAAGGATGGCTATATCGATGGCTGCGAGACCGCGAAGAAAACGCGTTTCGGGCTCAAGAACACGAGCCGGTTTTCTGCTGATACCCAATATAGGCTGGGTTGGAACGACGGCTTTAGCATTTGCCGCGGCCAAGCAGTAGAGCCGAATGCCCGCGAAATTGCCGGCAATCCGTACCCTGGTAACGCGATCGATGTGGCTGGGATATAATAACGTTTTTTGCCACTATCAATGAGACGTTTACTTCCTCTATTGCTGTGCGTGCTAGCCTTACCTGCTGCGGCACAGCAAGCTCGGTTTTCCACGGCCCCTCAGGCATTATCAGTGGCTGCCACGTCCTATATTCTCACCGACTTTCAAAGCGGGCAGACTTTGTTCGGCGAAAATGTTCACGAACGTGTCGAGCCCGCATCGCTTACAAAGCTGATGACGGCATATGTGGTTTTCTCCGCACTCCACCAGAAACGCATTACCCTGACGCAGGGCGTGGCGGTGTCGGATCGCGCATGGCGCGCGCAGGGTTCCCGCATGTTTATCGAACCCAGCAGGACGGTAACGGTTGATGAATTAATGCGCGGCATGATCGTTCAATCCGGCAATGATGCATGCATAGCGTTGGCAGAAGCTGTCTCGGGTTCGGAGAGTGCCTTCGTACAGATAATGAACAAGGAGGCGAGCCGTTTGGGCATGAAAAATACCCGGTTTGCCAATTCAACCGGTTTGCCGCATTCCGAGCATTACAGCACGGCTTACGATCTCTCCCTGCTGGCGGCTGCCATGATCAGGGATTTTCCTGAATACTATCCGCTTTATTCCCTGCGTGAATATACGTACAACAAAATCACGCAAGCAAATCGTAACCGTCTGCTGTGGCTTGATCCCAACGTGGACGGGCTGAAGACAGGGCATACTGAAGCTGCGGGCTATTGCCTTATTACGTCAGCCAGGCGTGGCGAGCGTCGATTGATTTCGGTAGTGATGGGAACAGCCTCCGATAGTGCGCGCGCCATGGAAAGCCAGCGTATGCTGAATCATGGCTTCCAGTTCTACGATACCATCCGGCTATATCCGAAGGAGAAGGAAGTGATTGCCATCCAGCTATGGAAAGGCGCGCAGGACAAGCTCAGGACAGGTTTCGGGTATGATGTTTATTTCTCGCTTCCGAGATACCAGGCCGATAAGCTGAAAGCCAGGGTGGAATATAAACAGCCTTTGGTTGCTCCCATCACTGCAGGACAAAAAGTGGGCAGGGCGAAATTTACGCTCGATGGCAAACCCGTAGCAGAACATCCGCTGGTGGCGTTGGAAACAGTGAATTCCGCGAATATTTTTGGCCGCGCCTGGGATAGTATGCGGTTGATCTTTAATTAGCGTTGGACTAGTGCGCTCCGCAACAGATTTTACGAACAAGGCTCATCATGATTTATCTGAACGGTGATTTCATGCCTATCGAGGAAGCCCGTGTTCCGGTGCTGGACAGGGGCTTCATTTTTGGCGACGGCGTATATGAAGTAATTCCTGTCTATTCTCGCAAAGCTTTTCGCCTGGCCGAGCATCTGCTCCGCTTGCAGCACAGCCTTGACGGGATTCGGCTGCAAAACCCGCATTCGGCCGATGAATGGAGCAGTTTGCTGGAGCAAGTCATCGCTGGCAATGAACATGACGATCAATACCTCTACCTGCATGTTACCCGTGGTGTCGCGCGGCGGGATCATGCTTTTCCAAAAGGGGTGATGCCCACCGTATTCATCATGAGTAATCCCTTGCTGGCGCCGCCGGCGGAATTGCTCGCTGCCGGCGTTGCCGCTATCACAGCCAATGACAACCGATGGTTACGTTGTGACATCAAGGCGATTTCACTGTTACCCAACGTATTGCTGCGCCAAATGGCGGTTGACGCGGGGGCAATGGAAACAGTGCTGTTGCGGGAAGGTTTCATGACGGAGGGAGCGGCCAGCAATATTTTTGTGGTAAAAAATGGCGTTCTGCTGGCTCCGCCGAAAAATCATCTCATGCTGCCGGGTATTACTTATGACGTCGTACTTGAGCTGGCGGTAGCCGAAAAAATTCCGTATGAAGTGAGAGCGATTTCTGAATATGAAGTACGTACCGCCCAGGAACTTTTGCTTACATCCTCGACCAAAGAAATCATGCCGATTACTCGCCTCGACGATAAACCGGTGGGCGACGGAAAACCGGGCGCGATGTTCGCATTACTGTACCGGCTCTACCAGAGCTATAAGCACAATGTGATGCGAGGCAACCTTCCAATATCTAGTCCGGATGTTTCATAAATTGACGCGCGCCCTCGCTGGTCTTTTATTTCGTATGAAAATTTCGTTCAGTCGGGCGTATGAATAACTACGCCACTCTTTCACAAAATCTCCCTGCAAAACAAAATCCTGCGCAATCATCACGCAAATTCATGAAACATCCGGGCTAGAAAGCCGCAACCTATGAGCTCGTCCGAGCAAACTACGCTAATCGAATACCCTTGTGATTTTCCTGTTAAAATCATAGGGCGCGTCGGGTCTTTGCCGGGTTCACTACCCAACGCGGCATCGCTGGAGCATGGCCGGCAGGAGTTTACCCAGGCAGTACTGATGATCGTAAAACGCCATGCACCCGATTATGATGAGGCGAATATGGAGGTCAGGATCAGCAAGAAAAATACCTATCTGAGCCTCACCTGTACGATACGTGCCGTTTCCCGCGAACAACTGGATGCGCTATACCAGGAACTGTGCGATCATCCATTGGTATTAATGGTACTTTAACGAGGCCGCGAATTCTGGAAACCCCGAATACGTTTTCGATCATGCATCCCGCATGCCTTGAACCGGGAAGTTCAAACATTAAAATCCAGATATGCCGGCCTGACGGATTATCTTTCCACCTGGCAAGCGATGAAGGATTTTACCGGTTCTCGTACGAAAGATACGCCTGATGAAATCTGGCTGCTGCAACATCCGCCGGTTTACACTCAAGGTGTGGCAGGCAAGCCGGAACACCTGCTGCATAACGATGGTATTCTCGTCATTCGGACAGATCGCGGCGGCCAGATCACTTACCATGGTCCTGGTCAAATTGTCGCCTACCTGCTGCTGGATATGCGCCGCCTCAAACTTGGCGTGCGCGAACTGGTCAGGAAAATCGAAAGTGCCGTAGTAGACTTGCTATGGGACTATCGCATAGAGGCAGTAGGTCGCACGGATGCGCCGGGCGTATATGTGGATGGCGGCGAAAATCGCAGCGTTGGGGCTAAAAATAAAAAACGGTTGTTGCTATCATGGACTGTCTCTCAACGTTGACATGGACCTGGCTCCATTTGCAGCGATCAATCCGTGCGGCTATTCCGGATTACGGGTAACTCAAACCAGAGACCTTGGCGTAACCGATGGGTTGGAAACCCTGTGCAGGAAGCTCGCCGAAAAATTACAGGCCAGACTTGCGGGATGGAGAATCCGATATTTCAGGCACAAGCCAACGCGTGACAATAGATGCGGAAAATGTTCGTGCAGCATTTGATTTACATGCAAAAGTAATTTATAGCGCGGAATCCGGAGGCGGAACGTATATCGGAACTTGCAATGGATATCCGCCGGATGTGCGCTTTTTATGTACCCAACCAAGAGGAATAATTCGTTTTATCCATGACAACTGAAACTCGCCAGAAAGGTGCGGCCAAGACCGCGCGTAATCCCGTCAAAATTCTGCCGCAATCCGCCGACGAGGTGTTGCGTAAACCCTCATGGATAAGGGTACGCTCATCCAATAGTCAGGAGTTCTACGAGGTTAAACGTATTCTGCGGGAACAGAAGCTGCATACCGTATGCGAAGAAGCTTCCTGCCCCAATATCGGCGAGTGTTTCGGCAAAGGCACCGCGACATTCATGATCCTGGGTGACCTCTGTACCCGCCGTTGCCCGTTCTGCGATGTGGCACATGGTAAGCCGCTGGCGCCGGATGCGCAGGAGCCTCTGCATTTGGCGCAATCCATCGCCGCCATGAAGCTGAAATACGTCGTCATCACCAGTGTAGATCGCGATGATCTGCGTGATGGCGGCGCTCAGCATTTTGTAGATTGCATACGTGAGGTCAGGGCCCATTCGCCGCAGACAAAAATAGAAATCCTCGTGCCGGACTTCCGCGGCCGGCTGGAAGTCGCCCTGGAAAAATTGTTTGCCTGTCCTCCGGACGTGTTGAACCATAATCTGGAAACTGTTCCGCGGCTCTACCGGCAGTGCCGCCCGGGCGCCGATTACGCACATTCGCTCAAATTGCTGAAAGACTTCAAGGTGAATTTTCCGGATATTCCGACCAAATCCGGCTTGATGCTGGGTTTGGGAGAAACCGACGACGAGATTCTTGAGGTTATGCGCGATTTACGCGAACACGATGTCGAGATGCTCACCATTGGCCAATATCTGCAACCCAGCATTGGACATTTACCTGTATTACGCTACGTACCGCCGGAAGGATTCAAGGAACTGGAACGTGCCGCCATGGAAATGGGATTCAGCAATGCGGCGTGCGGCCCCATGGTTCGCTCCAGCTACCATGCCGACCAGCAGGCGCATGAGGCTGGTATCCGATAACCGCTAATCCCACGGTACTTTTTTTGTAAACGACCAGGATACTTTACGGCCAGCAAGTAGCGCGCACCCAACAGGAGTTGCCCGAATGCGTACCATCACTGTATTTATTATCTGGCTTGTCGTTTTTATCCCTGCCTGTGCTACGGGAAGCGGTCCCGTTTCGGACGAAGATACGACGGATGCGCTGAAGCAAGCACTCACTCAGGGCGCTGATGTGGCGGTGGACAAGCTCGGGGTAGCGGATGGATTTCTCAATAACCCCAAGGTTAAAATTCCGCTGCCGGGAGCGCTGCAGAAAGTGGAGGGCATCATGCGCACTCTGGGCATGAGTAAATATGCCGATGGCTTGATCGTGACAATGAATCATGCGGCGGAAACAGCGGCAGCCGAAGCCAAGCCGCTACTGATGGATGCGGTGCAAAAAATGTCCGTGGAAGATGCCGAGCACATATTGGCTAGTGGTGACGACGCGGCAACACAGTATTTTCGTACAGACGACTTCAGACGCATTGTCTCAAAAATTTTTGCCGATCGTAAAAAATGCAACGGATCAGGTAGGATTGATAAGAAATACAACGAATTCGCGGGAAAGGGCGCGAAATTGGGTTTGATTGGGGAAAAGGACGCGAATATTGAAAACTACGTTACACAAAAAACGCTGGACGGGCTCTATCTGATGATGGCCGAGGAGGAACGCGCCATCCGCAGCGACCCGATGGGCCAGGGCAGTAGACTTACTCCAGCGAGTGTTTGGGCCGCTGAAATAATTCAGTCTTGTAGAAGATTACCGAAAATTATTTTAAAAAGATCTTCTGCGTTTCAATCCGCCAAGTTTTTTCGACGTCCAAGTTTTCAGGACGTCACGATATTCTTTTCCTCCGGCAGTTCCTTGACAAGCCAGCCAAGCAGATCCCCGATCAGCTTATCGCTCGCTTCCGTTAACGCCCGCACTGCGCCTGCGGCGTTGGGCGCATGTGCCGCCTGCTCGATATGGAAACTACGCTGAGCCGCCAGCAAACGCGTACTACGGTTGATGAGGCTGGCGCGCAATTTTACCACCGCCCGGCTTTGGTCGGCGGTATCGAATACCTGGGTAAATTCTTCCAGTTCCAGGCGCAAAATATAATCTGTCTGCACGTTATCAGCGGCGCTCATCACTCCGCCATCACTGATCCCGGCAATTCGACTCCTGATCCACTGGGTGAGCAATGTTGCGGGGGGGAAGCCCAACGGTTGCTGGCATAGGCATAAGCCTGCGCAAGATCGTGATATGCCAGACGATAATGAATCGCCGTGCTATCCAGCCAGGCTGGCGCTGTCGCTTCCGCCACCAGCAGACTTGCCTGTAGCCGTGATTGACCGGAGGTGTCGGCATCATTGGACGAGTCGATAAACTGCTGCAAGCCGAAATCATATATCGCCGTGGGTGTTTGCAGTCCGAGGCGCGACGCATCCGGCAAGCGCTACCATTGCAAGAACCAGAAATTTTTTCATTTTAATTTGACTCCCAGGGGATACGAAACCTTCTTCTCCCGGGCCGGGAGGCGGCGGCGATCTGCCAAACAGAAGACTCCCGGGTTGCTCTTCCAGTTGCAGAAGAACGCGATCCACGTTGCGGGAGTTGCGCGTGATCCCTTCAGCCACGCCATGCAGTTTATGCATGGTGCCGGTAAGCTCGCCGGCCGTTTGAGAAAGGCTATCGATAGCCCCCCCCTGCTGATTCAATTTGGTTGTGATCTGGTTAAGCCCGATTACCAGTTGGTCAGTATGATTCAGTACGGAGCTTGCATCGCTGCCAACCCCGGCAATTTCCTGACCCCGGGTTCCAGCTCACTGATGAGGCGGCGCATCTGGCCGGTCGCCCCCTCTGTATTTTCCAGTATGCGTGTAAACCGTGCCCGGTTCTGATCGTCAAAAACGAGATTCATCCGCTCTACCAGCCCGTTGGCATTGCTGAGCAGGCGTTGTGCGCGACTGGTTATGCTATCCAGCTCGGAGGGACGAAAGGGAATCTGTGCCAGGATTGTCCGAATCGGTTTTCAGCCTCTCAGCTTCGCCGCCTTCGTCATTCAATTGCACAAACGCGAGGCCTGTCAGTCCCTGATAGCCAAGCTGCGCGTATGCGTTTTTGGTCAGCGGGAGATCCTTGTCCACAGAAATACGGATAAGAATGGTGTGGGAATCTTTCGGGTCCAGGCGGATGTTCTCCACTTTACCGACAGTTAACTCCACGGTAACGCACCGTTGCCTGGGGGTTAAGTCCAGTAATGGGGAACGCCGACACCAGCAAGTATTTATCACGCGTTAGCGGTCGCCACTTAACCACATGGCCACGGCGGCCATGGCTGCACTCAGAAAAATTACGAATAAACCCGCCGCAAGGGCATGGGCACGGTTTTCCATAATAGTTCCCTATAAATTATTGCGATTATTTTCCAGTATCTTCTTGCCACGCTCACCGCAGAAAAATTTTGTAATAAATGGGTGCCTCGTATTGACCACTTCCCGAAGCGTTCCAAGCGCCACCATGCGCTGTTCATCCAGGGCCGCCACGCGGTCGGAAAGGGCAACCAGCGTTTCCACATCATGCGTTGCCATGACGATGGTCAGCGTCAATTCGGTGCGCAACGTCTGGATCAGCTTGACGAAACCATCGCTCAGCTCAGGGTCAAGCCCCGCGGTGGGCTCGTCCAGAAACAGCAATTCGGGATCCAGTGCCATGGCCCGCGCCAGCGCGATGCGTTTGATCATGCCGCCGGAAAGCTCGGCAGGCATTCTGATCGCATGTTTTGTGTCGATTTCCACCATTTTAAGTTTGAGCATAACCAGGTTACGTATCATGCCCTCGTCAAGTGTCCGCAACTCGCGCATGGGCAATGCAATATTGTCATATACCGATAATGCACTGAATAAGGCGCCTTTTTGAAATAATACCCCGCAGCGGTTGCGCATGTATTGCAGCTGTTTGTGCTGTCGACCATGTACGGGCTCGCCAAAAATCCTGACCGTACCTTGTGCGGGTGTTTCCAGGCCCAGCATCTGTCGTATCAAAGCGGTCTTGCCGCTGCCGGAACCGCCAACCAGTGTGAGGACCTCGCCGCGGCGTACGCACAGGTTAATGTCTTCATGCACTACATGCTTGCCGAAGCGGGTATACAGTCCTTCAACCGCGATAACGTAGTTTCCATTCGTCATCAATTATCGCCTTACCTTATTCCAACATTGGAAAAAACGACAGCAAAAATCGCATCGATGATAATAACAACGGTAATCGACGTGACGACTGAATTCGTCGTTCCTTCACCCAGGCTTTCCGTATTGGATTTGATTCTCAGGCCGAAATGACAGGAGATTAGCGCGATCGCCATGCCGCACACAACGCCTTTGCCCAACCCCAGCCACAAATTGGCAATGGGTACCACATCAGGAAGCTTGCTTAAAAAAAACTGATAGCCAAGCCCTAGCTGAATCTCGGCAGCTACCATTCCCCCTATCAAAGCGATAGCGCTCGTCCATAACACTACGAGTGGCATCGCGATACCCAGCGCCATGACTTTGGGCAGCACCAGGCGCAGACTGTGAGGTATTACCCATCACAGTCAGCGCATCAAGCTCCTCGGTAACCCTCATGACGCCCAGTTGCGCGGTCATGGATGAACCGGAGCGTCCTGCGACCAATATTGCGGCCAGCACCGGGCCGAGCTCGCGAACGATGCTGATGCCGAGAATATTGATGATGAATATGTCCGCGCCAAACATCTGCAATTGTTTGGAAGAAAGATAACTCAGCACGATACCGATGAGAAATCCTACCAGCGCGGTGATACCCAGCGCCTGCGCGCCGGTGCGATACAGGTTTGCGGATATTTCCCGCCAGGGGATCCGTGCAGGATGGCCGGTGAGGTAAATCGTATCCAGCAATAATTGGCCGGATAGAATGATGAGGCCGGTCAGATGCTCCCACAGCAGAAAAACTGCGTTTCCGAGGACTGTAATGGGCCACAGCAAATCGCGCGGCACAGGCGCGGGCGGGGCGGGTATTTTTTCCAGCCGATCGAAAAGTCTTTCATGCTCGCGCCGCAGCCGCAAATGCCGAGGGCGTCGATTGCCCCAGGCTCGCCACAGCAGCACCGCACCTGCATCATCCATTTGCCGGACAGCAATACATC
>CAWKMH010000082.1:0-13229 GCA_963850515.1 uncultured beta proteobacterium | reverse complement strand
GCCGAGCTTGGCGGCACGCTAATATTCGCGCACGATAGCGGCATAGGGATCAATCTGCAAAAACTCTCCGAGTACCCGGTCACGATTTGTCCGCGCCATGGCGGGGAACGTCTGCGCCCGGATCGAAAACGTCCGCGCCGCAGCCTCAAGAATCTTTTACGAGAGGCATCTCTCCCACCATGGGAGCGGGAAATGCTGCCGCTGATATTCAGCGGTGAACATCTCGTATGCGTACCGGGAATCGGTGTAAATTCCGATTTTCAGGCAACGGCAGGGGAACGTAGTCTGATAATTAAATGGCAGACCAGTAAATAGATAAAAATGGAAATCAGTAAGTATGGGAGAAGATCAAATCCTTCTCTGCCTTAAGTGCTTGGACCTGATCGTTAAGCCACATGGCCACCTCAACCACTATCCAGAATACTGAATAAGATAACATGTCGAAAATGGAACATTTTTCGACGTGTTTACGTATCAAGCATGTCCCAGTTGTCACCCAGAACCCAGCGAAGCGCCGAGAGCTTTCCGTTTAGCATTCCCCATCCGAAATCATCATGGTAGTAGTTACGCAGCTTCCTCTTCCCATATTTCTTTTCAGTAGCGCGCATGGCTGCAAGCATTCCTTTATATATTTCCGGATCGATAGCTTCTGCACCTTCTTTGAGTCTTTGAAGCAATACCAACTTTCGGTCATACCAGATTACATCCATAAATTCGCGCTCAGCTTCAAGGATGGCTTTGTCGTTGCGACGAAGGATCATGGGCCACTCTTTACCAGGATCGTCCTCATCGGGTAGCCATTCCACCTTGTCGCCTTCTTTGTTGTAACCAACCCTATGGCCGTTCGGCCCAACCTCACCAGCTACTATTGGATCAGTAGTTTGTGCCTTCGATCGTTTTCGGGGCTTCAAAAAGTCCTCAACGTATTTGTCGAATAGCTCGGGGGTGATGTTGTGTTTCCGGTGAGTCACAATCAATTCGGTAAGCTTTTGGGCTTTGTCAATCTTGTCTATCCGCCGGGCAGGAGTTGTAGGTTTCATTTTACGGATTTGGCAAAGCAGGTCACGCATGAGGGTTTGACGCAAATCATCAAGTCCCGTGAATCCGCCGGTGAGTGCGTTTTTGTAGGTAGCAGCTTTGAATGCCTGAAGTTTTTTCTGTTGCTTTAAGTTGATCGTATTCGGATCGATGGGGCGCCGCGAGAAATACAACATAGCTGGCTTCGCAGCGGCAACAAACTGATCTATCTCTTCAACAGTGCCGGACTCTGCTATACCGGTGTTAGTGCCCAATTTTGTCCAGAACATACCGATGAGAATGTCTGATGTCTGAACAAGCTGATCATTGATTGCTTCTTGCGGCCTTACTCCTGAGCGCGGAGTTGCCTGTGTCTCCCATTTCACGGGTAGCAAAATGACGGACTCTGCCTCTGCGTATTGCGAATTCCATTCATTAATAGCCTCGGTTGCAACTTGGCGTTCTTCTGTGAGGTCGGAAGGCGAGGCTATAAGCACTCTATATATTTCTCCCCTAAATGACATAAGACTTATACCTTATCAGTGCGATAACGGATTGGACATGAGTGGAGGCAATTACTTTCTGACCTCGGCTGAAAATAATTCCTGATTGGGAACATCAAAAGGTAGAAGATTTTCCACTTATAGACTTATTCTAATTCTGTCGGCCACTTTTGGCTGAATAATAATCACAATCGGCAAGGTCGATAAGCGCAAGCCGGTAATACATTCCAAAATCAGCTTACCCAAGCTCGAAAACAAGTACCTCCGCTTTTTGGCCTTGATCGAGAACCAGGTGATTTTCATCGATAAGTCTGGCACCGTCACCTGCGTATAGGCGGGTACCGTTCAGCGATACCTCGCCGCGTGCGACGTGAACATAAACATAGCCACCTGGTACGACAGTTTGCTCAACCCGCTCGCCGTCGTCCACCAGCGCGGCAAATAATTTCGCATCGGCGTGAATTTTTACGGACCCATCAGCGCTATCCGGCGAAGCAATCAATCGTAATCTCCCGCGCTTTTCTGTGTCGTCAAAGTATTTTTCCTCATAGCCGGGAGAAATTCCTGTCCTGTTGGGCAAGAACCAGATTTGCAGAAAATGGGCTTTTTCGCTCTGGGATGGATTGAATTCGCTATGTTGCACACCCGTGCCCGCGCTCATGCGCTGCACGCTGCCCGGACGAATAATGGAACCGGTGCCCATGCTGTCCTTATGCGCAAGCGCGCCCTCCAGCACATAGCTGACGATTTCCATATCGCGGTGCCCATGCGTGCCAAAACCACGCCCCGGCTCGACGGTATCATCGTTGATTACGCGCAACGCACGAAACTGCGGTATGTTTGGGGTCGTAGTAATCCCCAAAAGAAAAACTGTGCCACGAATCCAGCCAGCCGAGATTGGCATGACCTCGATCCTGGGCGCGACGTATATCTATCATGATTGTTCTCCTTGTGGATAACGAAAATAAGGGTAGGGGCACGGCTGCGGCAAATGCAACCGCAATTGGCGAGACGAAGCGCGGCGAAGGCAAGGCAAGCCCGACATTTTATGGGCCTGCCGCAACTGAACTATCCGTGAGCGTCACAGGCGCACCGCCGACAAAATGAGAAACTATTGGCGCTTTGCTACCTGTGTGAAAACGGAGGACATTTTCCTGGACACGCTGATCCTCGCGCGTGACGCGCGTATGCTGACGCAAATGATCGAGCCATGAGTCATGCTGGAAGAGCTCGACATAGCGGCCGGGCACGGAAATATCCTCAAAGATGCCCCAGGCGAACGCACCATCGCGCCGGCGTAACGCGCCGAGCGGTTGCATTGCATCCAGGAAGGCCACACGCTGGTCTAGTGCAACCTCGTATTCGATAGTCACCAGGACGGGGCCCCGGCGCCGGTCCAGTTCCTTGGCGGCGGGCGGGTGCGGCGCCCAATGTTCGGATGGCGCCAGATCAGGCGCCTCCTGGGCTCCCAGGCTGAATCCACGGGCGGCCAGTGCTGCCGCCACGGCGCCCGCAGCCGACACCACCAGGGCTGCTGGAATGCCCGCTTCCGAGGCAAACCATCCCCATAGCAGGCTGCCGAGTGCCATTCCGGCGGAAATCACCATGATGTAGAGCGATAACGCGCGTCCCCGAACCCAAGTGGGCACCGAGATCTGCGCCGCGACCTGCAGCGAAGACAGGACTGTGACCCACGCGGCGCCGGAAATCAACATGACGCCGTACAATACCGCTTCGCTCCGGACCGTCGCCAAGGCTACGATGGTTAACGCGTACACTATGCTCGCGACAAGTACCATGCGGTCACGCGAGACATGCGCCTGAAGCCTCGGTAAACTAATAACAGCACCAACCGCGCCAATGCCGACAAAGGTCAGGAGAAACCCATAGGTTGCAGGACCGCCCGCAAGCTCATTACGCGCGATCAGCGGGAGCAGCGCCCATGCGGAAATCGTGAAGACAATGAAAGCTGTGGCGCGGATCAGCACGGCGCGAAACGGTGACGCCATGCGTGCATAGCGCAATCCCGCCCGCAGCGCCTGAAAGAAGCGCTCGGGCGGCAGTGAGCGCTCATCCGGTTCTGGTTTCCAGTGCCACAGCATCAGTATCATGCCGATAAACGAAATTGCGTTGAGGCTATAGGCCGCCCATGGCCCCAGTTGGGACAGCATCAGGCCGCCAATGGCCGGGCCGATGGAGCGCGAGAGGTTCATCGATAGCGAACTCAAGGCAACAGCTTGCGGCAGCAGGTTTCGGGGAACGAGCTCGGGACCGGTGACGTTCATTGCAGGAGTTGCCATTGATGCGCCGATGCCCATGGCGAAGGTCAGGATCAATAGGTACCAGGCATCGAGCTGATCGATGGCGGACAGGAAAGCCAGCGTAGCGGCTGCAAGTGCCATCCATATTTGTGTTGCGAGCAAATAGCGGCGCCGGTCGACGATATCGGTGAGCGCACCCGCAACCAGCGCGAACAGCACCATCGGCAATGATGCCGCCGCCTGTACGAGGGAAACCATCACCGGCGAGGGGGAGATGTCGGTCATCACCCAGCCGGAGGCTACCGCATTGATCCAGGTACCGATATTGGAACCGAGAGATGCGAGCCAAAAAAATCTGAACGTCTGTAACTTGAGCGGCGAGTACGCGCCGGGAATCGAGGTGTTCGAGGGGCTATCGTTGGTGGACGTGCTCATCAGGAAACCCGGCTACAAAAATGTGACTGTTTTGCTATTAACGACTATTGGATTATATAGCGTCAATTGCGACACCGTAGGCATCGCCCACGAAACACTTGGCGGAAATCTGCACGTAACGCTTAGGTTGCCTGACTGCTTAATGAGGCCGATAAGACGTCCATCATCGAATAATTTTTGTAATATCAGCGCAATTGCTATATATAGACCATGGCATTTATAAAGCAATTCATTTATTCAAAACGTATTTTCCGAAATCGTGGAATGACAGGATTTATCCGCAACGACTGCGGGGCTATCCTGCCAAAAATAATTTTCCATGGCTAAACCCAAATCCACATATTCGTGCACCGAGTGCGGCGGCCAGACCTTGAAATGGCAGGGCCAGTGCCCGCATTGCCAGGCCTGGAACACACTGGTCGAGGCAATCGCCGAAAAAGCCGTGACCCGCTTCACACCGGTTCGCGAAACAGGGCAGGTGCAGAGCCTGAGCGAGGTGAAGACGGGGGAAGAGCAGCGTTACTCCACCGGCATCGGCGAATTCGACCGCGTGCTGGGCGGCGGCCTGGTGCAGGGCGGCGTGGTGCTGATCGGCGGCGATCCCGGCATCGGCAAATCGACGCTGCTGCTGCAGGCGCTGGCCATATGTCGCAATATCGCGCCACGAGCAATGTCTTGTATGTCAGCGGCGAGGAGTCGGCGCAGCAGGTCGCGCTGCGCGCACAAGCGCCTGGCGCTCGATGCGCAAGGCGATGCATCTGCTGGCCGAAATCCAGCTGGAGAAAATCCTGGCAGCACTGGCGCGAACGCAAGCCGGACGTCGCGGTGATCGATTCGATCCAGACCGTCTATTCCGACGCGCTGCAACTCGGCGCCGGGTTCGGTCGCGCAGGTGCGCGAATGCGCGGCGCAGCTGACGCGGGTCGCCAAGGCAAGCGGCACGTGCATCATCCTGGTCGGCCACGTGACCAAGGAAGGCGCGCTGGCCGGCCCGCGCGTGCTGGAGCACATGGTCGACACGGTGCTGTATTTCGAAGGCGACACGCATTCGAGCTTCCGCCTGGTGCGCGCGTTCAAGAACCGCTTCGGCGCGGTCAACGAGCTCGGCGTGTTCGCGATGACCGAAAAGGGCCTGCGGGGTGTCGCAATCCGTCGGCGCTGTTCCTGTCGCAGCACGACGACGCGGTGCCGGGCTCCTGCGTGATGGTGACGCAGGAAGGCACGCGGCCGCTGCTGGTGGAGATCCAGGCGCTGGTCGATGAGGCGCATGCGCCGAATGCCGCGGCGGCTGCGGTCGGCCTGGAGCAGAACCGGCTGGCGATGCTGCTGGCGGTGCTGCATCGGCATGCCGGCATCGCCTGCTTCGACCAGGACGTGTTCGTCAACGCGGTCGGCGGCGTGAACATCACCGAGCCGGCGGCCGACCTGGCGGTGTTGCTGGCGATCGTTTCGTCGCTCGCAACAAGCCGCTGCCGGCAAAAGCTGGTGGTGTTCGGCGAAGTCGGGCTGGCCGGCGAAGTGCGGCCGGCGCCGCGCGGCCAGGAGCGGCTGCGGGAAGCCGCCAAGCTGGGCTTTATTCAGGCGATCGTTCCCAAGGCCAACAAGCCGAAGCAGGCAATTTCCGGCATTGAGGTCATTGCGGTGGAACGGGTGGAGGAAGCAGTTGCGCAAATGCGACGGTGAAGCACTGCAGAAGGTATAACTCGGGAGAAGGGGCATGGAGGGTCGGATGCGTTCCCGGTTGTGGTGGCTGGGCATTCTTTCGGGCGGGATGTTCCTCATTGCAGCGATTGTGCCGCCTATTCCCCAGCCCCTGGAATATCATCAGTTTGCCGATGCGCGTGCCTATTTTGGCGTTCCCAATTTTTTAAATGTGTTTTCAAATGTTGCCTTTCTGTTTGTTGGAATAGCCGGCTTGAAGTTTTTGCTTGTACTGCGCGCTGGCCGGTCGCAGGTAGCTGAAGTTTTCATCGAGTCGCGGGAATACTGGCCCTACCTGATTCTTTTCCTGAGCGTGGCAATGACTTGCTTTGGCTCAGGTTATTATCACCTGATGCCCGATAACGACCGCCTGATGTGGGACCGGTTGCCGATTGCCATTGGTATAAACGCACTGCTCGCCGCAACGCTCAACGAGCGCATCAACCCAAAGCTGGGCTCGCGGTTGCTGCCTGTGCTGGTCGCGATTGGAGCAGGAACGGTGGTGCACTGGCATTGGAGTGAACAGCATGGCGTCGGAATCTGAACTTTTACTATCGTGGTGCAATTCTATTCATTCTGGCGGTTATTCTGCTTGCTATTTTTTTCCGGTCGAGATATACCCGCGGAGCTGATATTTACGTGGCGCTTACGCTCTATGGCTTTGCCAAGCTTGCGGAAGTCGAGGACCAGGAAATTTATGATCTCGGTCATTTGATAAGCGGTCATACGGCAAAGCATCTGCTTGCTGCCGCCGGTGTTTACTGTATCCTGCACATGCTTGGAAAACGCAAGCCCCTGCCGGAGAAACTGGAACGGGCGGGGCCGCGCGTTGCCCGCTTGTCGTAGCGCTTGTATAGCGACTGATGGTTGAAGAATGAGATAGGAGAGTGAAGTGCATCTTGTAGAAGCTTATGAACTGATGGGTGGTGAAACAGCTATCCGTCGGCTGGTAGACCGTTTTTACGATCTGATGGATGAGGACCCGGACTATTACGGCATACGTAAACTTCATCCGCAGGATTTGGGCAGTTCGAGAGACAAGTTGTTCATGTTTCTATCCGGTTGGACAGGCGGCCCATCCTTGTATACCGAAAAACATGGCGAGCCGCGCCTGCGAACCCGTCATAAGCCTTTCCCGATAGCCGCTCCGGAGCGTGACCAGTGGTTGGACTGCATGAACCGTGCCATGGCGGACGTTGGGTTGGACGAGGAATTGTGCAAAAATCTCGCCAAGGCTTTCTATCAGACTGCCGATTTCATGCGTAACCAGCCAGAATAAAAGAACGATTTATCCGTGCCACGCTGCCATACTCTGGCAACTGGTATGGCATATCGGGGAACTGTATCAGTTAATGCAAATGGCCCGGATTCAGCGTCGAAATCGCTGAATCCGGGCCATTCGCATTAAACGTAATCTGTTACTTGGTTCTGAAGTGAGATCCGGGGGCGCTGCTATTCCTGAATGTATTCCCTGCTGCATTACCCCGCGTACCGGTACGATTATCGCCAAACGAACGGCTGCGGCTATTATCCCAGTTTCCGTTGGCACTATTTGCGGTGCTGGAGCGGCCGCCATCGTTCGACCATGTGCGATTGCGCTTATGGGCGACGCTGGGCGCGCCACCTGTTCCGGTGCGCGGCTTGAATCGGGGCTCAAGACCAGGCACCACGTGCGATTCGATTCGCTGGCCGGTGAAGCGTTCGATCTTTTTCAGAGGTAATGCCGTCTTTGCCCGAAGCAAATGATACCGCGATCCCTGATGCGCCGGCACGGCCGGTGCGGCCAATACGATGCACATAGTCTTCGGCAAATTTTGGCAGATCGAAATTGATGACGTGAGTGATGCCCTACCACGTCGATTCCACGTGCCGCTACGTCGGTTGCCACCAGCACCCGCAGTGCGCCGCCGCGCAGCTTGGTCAGCGTACGCGTGCGATCACGCTGATTCATGTCGCCATGTAAGCGCGGCGGCTTCATGGCCCTGGGCGGAAAGATTGTCTGCAAGCGTATCTGCATCGCGCTTGGTGGCAGTGAAGACGATGGCCTGTTTCAAGGCCAGATCACGTAAAAGATGATCCAGCAGCCGATTCTTGTGAGAAAGGTCGTCGACATAATGCAGCCGTTGCTCGATATTGTCGAGTCGAGCCTGCTGTGCCGCAACCTGGATACGTTTGGGGGATTTCAGCAGCCGTGCCGCGACATTGTCTATCGCGCTATCCAGCGTGGCTGAAAAAAGCAGGGTCTGGCGAGTTGCGGGCGTGGCGGAAGCGATTCTTTCCACATCATCGATAAAACCCATGTCCAGCATGCGGTCGGCTTCGTCCAGCACCAGCATTTCCAGGCGCGAAAAATCGATGCGGCCGCGCTGGATGTGATCGATCAACCGTCCAGGCGTCGCTACCAGAATATCTACCGGCTGCGAAAGCAGTTTATTTTGCAGCGGGTAGGGCATGCCGCCAAGAATGCTCACGACCCGGACGCGGGGCAGATGCTTACCGTATTTGGCAGCGGATTCGGACACCTGAAGTGCGAGTTCGCGCGTCGGCGTCAGGACCAGTACGCGGGGTCCACGGCTGTGTACACTGGATGGCGTGGCAAGGCGGTGCAGCGCCGGCAACATGAATGCAGCGGTTTTGCCGGTACCCGTCTGGGCGGAAGCCATGATGTCGTGGCCAGCCAGTAATTCGGGAATGGCTTGTTCCTGGATGGCGGTGGGTGTGGTGTAGCCTGAGTCGATAATAGCTTTGAGGATAAGCGGATGTAGATTCAGATTTTCAAAAGACACGTTGTTTTTTTCCTATTAAATGAAAAAATATGCACCTCATAAAAATTCGAGGTTCGAGGCCAAACGGAGCATGATCAAAAGTTTTGCTGCTTGCAGTCATTGACATGCAAGGAGCAAGTTCTTTTGCGCTTGTCTCGGCCAGAAACCCGGACTCATAGAAGCGCTTTAACGCGCGCAAACAGGAAGGGTTGCCGAAATTGATGGGCAAAATACCGTTGGCGCAAGCGTACATATAAGACATCGCCGCTAACCACGGTACCGCACAATTTCCGTTGGAGGCTTGAAAATCGAAGAGAGGTCAGGAACGATGAACCGATAAAAACCCGGAAAGACAGTAGGGGCTTTTCATCGAAGCGGCGAGTATACACGAATCATCGTTCGCATAAAAAATATTTTTAAAAAATGATGAGGGCTGGCAAATGAAGAACTCGAACGCACGCCGGCGTACTTGTCGGCTATTCTTCAACATCAGGCTTTCACCGGATGCGCGGCCTGAGCGACTATCTCACGCTTTAACACTTCTATCTGAGGCTCGTTCAAGGTCTCGGTCTTGAGCAGTTCCTCCGCGGCCCGGTCAAGCAGCGCACGGTTAACCGTTAGAACGCCGATAGCGCGCTCCAGCGCATGATCGACAAGCGCGCGCACGGCGCTATCGACCGCATTTGCGGTTTCCTCGCTGTAGTCCCGGCTTTGAGGCATCGGTATGCCGGGCTGAAGGTAAGTCGACCGTTCGCGATCATAGGCGACGTTGCCCAGGGCCTCGCTCATCCCGTAGCGCAGCACCATCGCGCGGGCGAGGTCGGTCGCGCGGATAAGATCATCCGACGCGCCGGTCGATATCTCGCTGAATACCACTTGCTCCGCCGCGCGGCCGCCCAGCAGCACCGCCATCTTGTTTTCCAGTTCGGCTTGCCGTCATCAGAAACCGATCCTCTGTCGGACGCTGGATCGTATAGCCGAGCGCGCCGACGCCGCGGGGAATGATCGAAACCTTGTGCACCGGATCGGTGCCCGGCAAGGCCAGCGCCACCATGGCATGGCCCAGCTCGTGGATATGCGACGACGCGCCGCTCTTCCGGGTTGAGCAGCCGGTTCGTCTTCTCGAGGCCCGCGACGATCCGCTCGATCGCGTTATGTGAAATCGTCCATCGTGACCGCGTACCGGCATTGCGCCGGGTCGCGAGCATCGCCGCCTCGTTGACCAGATTGGCCAGGTCCGCGCCGGTGAAACCGGGCGTCAGCGCCGCGATCTGCTCGGGCTTCACATCGGTATCGAGCTTCACCTTTTTCAGAGTGCACCGCGAGGATCTGCTCGCGACCCTTCTTGTCCGGCCGGTCCACCAGCACCTGGCGGTCGAACCGCCCGGCGCGCAACAATGCGGGATCGAGGATTTCGGGCCGGTTGGTCGCCGCCAGCAACACCACGCCGCTCTCGGGTCGAAGCCGTCAAGCTCGGCCAGTAGCTGGTTCAGTGTCTGCTCCTTCTCGTCGTGCCCGCCCATCGCCATAGGCGCCGCGGCGCGGCCCAGTGCATCCAGCTCGTCGATGAAAATGATGCGCGGGCGCCGCTTTGCGCGCCTGCTCGAACAGATCGCGCACCCGGGCGGCGCCGACGCCGACGAACATCTCGACGAATTCGGAGCCGGAAATCGAAAAGAACGGGACACCCGCCTCGCCGGCAACGGCGCGGGCGAGCAGCGTCTTGCCGGTACCCGGCGGACCGACCAGCAGGATCCCTTTGGGCACGCGTGCCGCCGAGCCGGCCATAGCTCTTCGGGGTCCTTCAGAAAATTGACGATCTCGACCAATCTCCTCCTTTGCCTCATCGACGCCGGCGACATCGGCGAAGGTGACTTTGGTTCCTTTCTCCACGATAGACCTTGGCGCGGCTCTTGCCGATCGACATCAGGCCGCCGCTCATGCCCCCCGGATTCATGCGTCGAATGATGAATATCCAGATCCCGACAAAAATCGCCATCGGTAGCAGCCAGGACAGCAGGTCACGAACCCACGTGCTCTGAATCACTCCGGTATAGGTAACGTTGTGCTTATCCAGCTTATCAGCCAGTTCGGACTCTACGCGCGTGGTAACGAAATTCTTTAACCCATCGGCGCCTTCATTCTTGAGTGAGCCGTAAATATGATTCTCAGTGATCGCGATCTCCGCGATCTTGTCCTGATCAAGCAATTCATGAAAGCGGCTATAGGGGATTGGCTCAACCTTTGTGTATTTCGTGTACCAATTCTGTACAACCAGAATGCCAAGTACCGCAATGATGACGTACCAAAAATTAATTTGTGTTTTCTTGTCTATGGGATTTCCCATTTGTTTTATCTTATCCATACCATCCTCATTGCAAGGTGCTGTACTTAGAGACAATTCAGCAAAGGGTTTGTTCAGCATGGCGCGGGGCGGGCGAAGGTTCGCGCCTGGCCATGCATGGTATGCACGAAAAAAGTCGTTTCCGCCTAAGTCGCACAGGATTGAAATTGCATTTTATTTCTTCAGCTGAAACGCCGCGCGCAATGACCGGTTTTGCGACCGTTCGGCTTGACGGCGAAACACTAAATGAGTTCTACTTTGCTAGTCCGCCTGGACCGCCAAATAGAAGCATAGGCGAAATTGCATGGAAATCAATGGTATTGCTGGCTCCCAGCTCGATAAACGGCTATTGGGGCATACGCCGGTCTCTCAATTCACTGTCTGGATTCACTTATTTTTGCGGGCTCTGGTAGCGTATTCAAACGGCCCGTCTCGCTCATGTCTGTTGCGAAATCCCTTTCTTATTTCCACCCGGCGCGAATACGGATATCAGCACGGCTTCTGGTGTTCATCCTTTTCGTGCTGGGAAATAGCGGCACCGCCAGTGCACAGCAATCCGATGGCAAAAACACGCCGCAGACGGTCACCATTTCAGCCCCGGAGCCGTTGCGCCATTTGCTGAAAACGCATTTTCAGCTACCGATTACGCCACTGGTCGATGAAACCGACCGCGCGACTTTCATGCGCCGGGCACGGAAACAGATAAGCGAGTTGCTCGCGACTGAAGGCTACTACACGCCGACCATGACCTTGCATTCCGCGCCCCCCCATACCACTCCCGGTACAATCCCAGTGCTGGAAGTTATACCGGGACCCCGCACCCTCGTTACGGAGGTCAATGTCGAATTCAAGGGAGATCTGGCAACTGATGAGCCTGGGCGGCGCGCTCGTATCGAAAAGCTGCGAGCTGCGTGGCCCTTGGGCGCGGGTCAGCCATTTCGCTCGCCAGCCTGGAAGAAGCCAAAGCAATACTCTTGTCCAGCGTGGCGGCGGAGGATTATGCCGCAGCGGAGATAGAGGAAAGCAAGGCGGAGGTGGATTCCGATTCTCACGAGGCGCGGTTATTGGTGATAGTGGACTCCGGTCCTGCTTTCCGCTTTGGAAATCTGGAGATTAAGGGACTCAGCCGCTATGGCCCAACGCTGATCACTGGACTGGCTCCATTCAAGGCTGGCGATTCTTATCGCCGGGACCAGTTACTCTCATTCCAGACGAAACTACAAAACCTGCCCCAGTTCAGCTCAGCCGCCGTCAACATCGAGCCTGATGTAGCGACGCATCAGGCAGCACCTGTGGAGGTGGTTTTATCGGAGACTCAGTCGCAGCGTGTCTCGGTTGGGGCGGGCTACAGCTCCAATACCGGTGGGCGAGGCGAGATCAATTACACCAACAATAATTTTTTAGACCGTGCGTTACTGCTGAATGGCGGATTGCGCCTGGAACAAAAGCGCCAAACACTATCTACCACCGTCGAAAGCGTACGGGACCAGGCCGGCCGCTGGTTTTCCCTGGGAGCAGGTGCCGAAAGAACTTTTATTCAGGAATTGGAAACTGTACGCGAGAAGGTAGGTATAAGCCGTAATCAACTGTATGACAAAACGGAAACCCGCCTTGCGCTTAACTGGCAACGGGAAGACCGGGCACCCAAGGGGGGGCTGCATCAGATAAACGAGACTTTGGTACTGGACGGGCAGTTGCGCTATCGTTCAGTGGACGATCCATTGTTCCCGCGGGATGGGAATGTAACGGAAGTGCGTATCGGCGGCGGAAGCAAACAGGCGCTATCTGATCAAAATTTTCTGCGCACCTATATAAGGCATCAATTCTGGTACCCCATCGGGAAACGCGATGTGCTGCTGCTGCGCGGCGAGCTGGGGTATACGTTTGCTCCATCGCGCTTTGGTATCCCCCAGGAATACCTGTTCCGCGCCGGTGGCATCCAGTCCGTGCGAGGTTATGCATTTCAGCATCTGGGCGTACGTGAAGGCGAGGCCATAGTGGGCGGCCTGGCGATGGCTACCGGTACGATTGAATACAATCACTGGCTTACGCGTGAGTGGGGTGCTGCCGTATTTACCGATGTCGGTGATGCTGCCGACAGCGTACGTCGGCTAAATCTCGCCGTCGGATATGGAGGGGGTGTCCGCTGGCGTAGCCCCGTGGGGCCGCTGGCGCTCGACCTCGCGCGCGGGCAACGTGACGA
>CAWKMH010000081.1:0-4105 GCA_963850515.1 uncultured beta proteobacterium | reverse complement strand
GAAAACCTTCGCTTGGCGGGGCGATTACTTCCGGCTCCCTTGAAGCAACCATGGTGGGTGGAGGCGTTCCGAACCGCTTCCTGCGCGCTGCGCGTTCAACCACTGTGATGAATACGTAATCCGGCTTGAAGGTTTCCACCAGGCGGGCAAACAACTCGGGGTGCGCCTCGTCATAATGCAGTTGCAGTGTTTCGGTGAAAGTGGCAGCCATAAAGGGTGACATCGCCGTCCCGAAAGAATCCCGTAACCACAACACTCTCTTCTCATTCAAGGCATGTTTCGATTTAACGAGTAATGGACGCCGCGCGGTATGAATTTGAGGGTTGCCCCCGGATCGCTTGAGGCTGCCCGTATCAAAATCGTAATGCTCGGTTTCGATAGCGCGATCACTGATAATCCTGATGACCACCTCTGTATCTCGCAACGTTTCCTTCAATCTCAGGAATTTCGCCAAATCCCCTCCCTGGCGCTCAGTCACCATGAAGCGACGTATCGGTTGCTCGGTAAGCCGCCGCAACCCTTCCTCGGAGCGAGCAATTTCGGTTTCGAAAGCGCTAAAAGCCACCCATGCGCCAAGGCTGTTCCAATGCGTGTCTGTTTTGTAGTAGAGCGATTCGGGAAACTGAGACTTTGCGGCTCGCAAGGCCATTCTGGTGTCGACATAGAGCCCCTCGCTGACATTGGCCAGCAACATATCCGTTGCAGAGTGGGCAGCAGGCTGCGCCCAGTCCGGCAGGAACTCGGGATAGATCGTCCCCTTGTCGGGGCCCAGCATGACCCGAAACATGCTGACGCCTTTTTGATTCAGCCACTGGCTCCAGGATTCGGTCGCACTCCCTATCAACCCGGCTATTTGCGCATCCTTGGCCGTTGTCCCGTGACGTCCCTGGGCGACGGTTTTGTTGTACTGATCCCCGAGATAAAGCCAGTCTTCTTTTCCAATGAACACCTGGCTCGGATTAGTGGAAATCCCATGGGGATAAGAAAAACGGCTCAGCAAAGCTAATGCAAAGTCGAAATTGTAGAGTATCGGACCTCGCTCCACCATTCCTGCCCTTCCTTCTTCTGCCCGTTCAGCATGCTCAGGTTGATCACGGGCACCACCGCCAATGCAAGTAAGGCAACGCAAACGAACATTAAAACTCTTTTTTTCATGCGGGGGCCGCTTAGAAAGCGCTTAAAAATTGAAGTAAAGAAATATCGAGCTCGTCGTTACCATCGTGCAATACATGGCAACGCAAAACAGCAGCAGCGCGCCCGATAGTTTTGCGGTCCCATGGCCGTCCGCCATCAACTCGAAGGAGTTCTTCCGGCTGATGATTCCCAGTGTAAGCAGGATCGCTGTGAAGCAGAATACGTTCGCGGCAAGACCGGCAGGCAGCCACCTCAGGAGATGATCGGAAAACCAGCCGCCCCACACTAGGCCGCTGGTTTGCACGTCCATTGCCGAAAAATGAAAGAGCGAGCCCACATCCGCCATTCCACGTATGACCCTGAGTGCATCTTCCAGGGTATTGGCTCGAAAGAAAATCCAGGTAAAGTTGATGAAGTTGAATGTCAACAGCCATGCCAATGCTTTCGGCATGCGCAGGCCCAGCCCGCTCCATGCCCGATGCAGAACAAGTGCAACACCGTGAAACGCCCCCCACATCACGAACATCCAGCTTGCACCGTGCCAGAGCCCGCCCAATATGAAGGTTGCCATCAGGTTCAGGTAAACCCGGGGCGTGGAGCAACGATTGCCGCCGAGCGGAATATAGAGGTAATCGCGCAGGTAGCGGCTGAGCGTAATGTGCCACCTTCGCCAGAAATCCTGGATATCCAGTGCCTGGTACGGAGAATTGAAATTGATGGGCAACCAGATGTTGAACAGCAACGCCGCCCCGATCGCCATGTCACAGTAGCCGCTGAAATCGAAATAAAGCTGAAAGGTATAGGAAAGGCTGGCTCGCCCAGGCACTGAAAAAATCAAGCGCTGTTTCGCCATCGAACCCGGCATTTGCCCAGATTGCAAAGGTATCGGCGATGACCACTTTCTTGAACAAGCCGATGCTGAAGATGAACAGTCCGAGGGCAATATTGCGGTAGCGCACCGCCAGGTTCCAGCGCGATTTGAACTGTGTCATCATCTCATGGTGATGCAGAATGGGACCTGCTATCAAATGAGGAAAGAATGTGACAAACAGTGCGTAATTCAGGAAATCATATTCCCTGGCTTTGCCGCGATAACTGTCGACGAGATAGGCGATTTGCGTGAATGTAAAGAAACTGATGCCGAGCGGCAGCAGAATGTCGGGCAAGGCAAGGCCGACATTGAAAGCGGCATTGATATTGTCCGTCAGAAAGTTGGCGTACTTGAAATATCCAAGCAAGCCAAGGTTTGCGGCAATTCCGCCAGCCAGAACAAGACGGGGCGGGAACCGCGAATATCCTGCCGCAGAGTTCGAAGAAAGATGGGTGCCGACAGCGAAGTTGAATAGTATGGAGCCGACGAGAATCGGCAGGTAGGCTATGTTCCAATACGCATAAAAAAAAAGGCTTACCGCCACCAGCCATGCCTTGCCCGCGAGGACAAGCCGCATTCGATTCAACGCGAAGTAACCGAGGAACGCGATCGGTAGAAACAAGCAGAATGAACGTCGGGGAGCTAAAAATCATCTGTGTATCGCTCTTCCATGGATTAGCCAGGCACGTTTTATTGCGCCGGCATTTTTACAGACGATCCCACGCTCGCCTGTATCTCATCAATCTTCTCCCGGGCCGAGTTCGCGTCAGCGCGGCTCCCTCCAGCCGCGCCCTGATAAATAACGCCTCGGCGATCATAAAAAAATTCTGACGCGGGTAAGTGCTGCCGAGACACGCCCGGCCAAGGTTTACCCTGCAATGGGGCGAGAAGTCGTTAACCCCCTCTGCGTCTTGCAATATTCGGATACGATGCCACTGAAGTACCAAGTACCAATCCTGATATAAACTCTGACCAGCGCGGAATGGGAAGCGGCATGAAAAATGAGGCTGGCTTAAATAGGGCTGACAGGCTGCCGCTACCCCGGCCGTTATTCTGCCCTGCCGGAAAATTATATACGCCTTTGAAACCCGACGTCGAGGGGCTATTTTAAAATATGCCTCCGCACCCTTCCCAGCGTGACTGCGCGCCTTATATAGGATGGGTATGGAGCGTAGTGCAACCCATCATTCCGGCTGTTATTTGACACTCTCATACCTACCCCTATCACGCAGGCATCGCAACGGTATCCGGTCGTTGGTTAATGTTTAATGTAACTGTTGCGTGCTTTTGATGGGTTGCGCTACGCTCCACCCATCCTCTGAACTCTAAAACCGCATAGAGGCATATTTTAAAATGCGGCCGATGCCAGCAATAAATGCCAGCAATACCGCGCTATCAGCTGTGAATCATCCATCTTCGGCAATTCCGGCAAGGATCCCCCACATCGCGTCTGTGGATTTAATGCGTGGGCTGGTGATCGTCCTCATGGCGCTGGATCATGTGCGCTGGTATTTCCTGGATGCCGATTTTAGTCCTACCGATCTTTCGCGCACGGATTCGGCCCTGTTTCTGACCCGCTGGGCGACGCATCTTTGCGCGCCGACCTTTGTCTTCCTGGCGGGCACCAGCGCCTTTTTATCGGCCGCTCACAGCACGGACCGCCATCAACTTGCCGCTCGATTGTTCACCCGAGGGCTCTGGCTCGTCATTCTCGAGCTTACGATTGTCCGCTTTGCCTGGTTTTTCAATCTGGACTATAGCCAGATGGATTTGCAGGTCATTTGGGCCTTGGGGTGGTCGATGGTCGTGCTGGCCGGGCTTGTCCATATGCCTTTGTGGTCGATAGCCGTTCTGGGTATCGGCATGATTGCCGGGCACAACCTGCTGGATGGTATACGGCTCGAGGACTTCGAAATGGCGGATGGATCGCTCGGATGGCAGGGATGGGTGTTAAGTGTGCTCCATATTCCGCGCTTCCCGGTGGTGTATCCCCTCATCCCCTGGATCGGCGTGATGGCTGCGGGCTACGCCTTCGGCCCTTTGATGCTGAAGACGTCGAAGACAAGGAAACAGCTGGCGCTTGTACTGGCGCAGTCCTCA
>CAWKMH010000080.1:0-17496 GCA_963850515.1 uncultured beta proteobacterium | reverse complement strand
TCGCCGGCCTCGATGCGGGCGCCGACGACTTCCTCCGCAAGCCATACGACGAGGCCGAGCTCATGGCCCGCGTCCGGAGCGTGCTCCGCCTCGCGCGCGTCACTGGCCGAGATGGTCGGTGCGCACGGCGTCATCGCCGCGCTCGCCAATGCCGTCGAGGCCAAGGACGCGACGACCGAGATGCCACTGCCAGCGGCTC
The DNA here is from genome assembly GCA_963850515.1 of uncultured beta proteobacterium. Taxonomy (GTDB): domain Bacteria; phylum Pseudomonadota; class Gammaproteobacteria; order Burkholderiales; family Nitrosomonadaceae; genus Nitrosospira. Next base: position 17,297 of record CAWKMH010000080.1, on the reverse strand, counting down.
GCCGGCCTCGCCCACCAGCTGGGCATGCAGCGCCGGCCTCGAGCCGCGCGAGCTCAAGGGCGCTCGTCTTCGGCGCGCTGCTCCACGACATCGGCAAGATCGGCGTCTCGCGACGCGATCCTGCGAAGCCCGGCCCGCTGACCGCCGAGGAGTGGGCCGAGATGCGCCTGCCACCCGCTCATCGGCGAGCGGATCTGCGAGCCGCTGGCCACCGCGTCGCAGTTCGCGCCGATCGTCCGCCACCACCACGAGCGCTGGGACGGCGCCGGCTATCCGGACGGCCTGCGCGGCGAGCAGATCCCGCTCGGCGCCCGGATCGTCGGCCTCGTCGACGCCTTCGACGCGATCATCCACGAGCCGACCCTACCGGGCCGGCCCGATCCACGAGGAGCCGTCGACGAGCTGCACCGCGAGAGCGGCCGCGCAGTTCGATCCCGGCGCTCGTCGCGCTCTTCGTCCCGCTGATCGCGAGGCGACGCCGGACCCTCGATCCGAGCGGCCGGGCTGGAGCGCTGCGAGGCGCTGCGCGACCGCGGTCTGAGCGTGACGTTCGACAGCCTCCTGACCGTCGCGCTGGACGTCGCCTTTTTCGCGGTGTTCGCGTTCACCCTGCGCGACTACCTGAATCGACGCGAGCCGGTGCGACTGGCGATCGTCGCCGTCTTCGGGAGCCTGGCCCTGTTTCTCGCCGTCTCGGTCGTGTCCTTCGTCGCACCTGGCGCGGGCAAGGCTCTTGGCATCATCTCGCTCCCGTCCTTCCTCGCCCAGCCGCTCCTCGTCCTCTGGCTCGTCAACCACTTCCGGCCCTTCCCAAGAGCCTTCCTGATCGGCGGCGTCCTCACGTTCATCGCGCTGATGGGCGTGATCGCCTACGCCGTGTTGGCCGGAGTGACCTCGATCAGCCCGCTCGCGACGTTCGCGCTGATCGTCGTGTTCGTCGCGTACTTCCTGCTCTGCGAGCTGGCGGCCGCGATCGGGTTCGGCCTGGCGGCGCGTCGGCGGGCCGGCACGTCGCGTATTCGGCTCGTCATCGCCGCGATCTCGACCGGCCTGTTCGGCGCCGCGGTCGTGCTCCTGCTCGTCGGCGGCGTTCTGGCATCGGGCTCCTCCGCGGCGCCCGACATCAGTCTCATCGTCCGGCTCGTCGCCCTCGTCGCGGCACTCGGCTACCTCGCTGCGTTTGCACCACCTCGCGCCCTTCGCCGGCTCAGCCAGCAGACGATCCTCTACGACTTCATTCGCGACCTGACCCAGCTCCCGGCCGGGAGCACGACGACGCAGATCTGGGCCCTCCTGAGTCGCACTGCCATGGAGGCGTCCGGGGCACTCGAAGCGGAGGTCGTCGTCAATCGGGAGCCGGGCCGCATCACGTCTGCGGCCGGCAGCACCGCACCATCGACCCTGCGGCTGGTGGAGATGCCACTGCAGGGCGATCGCGGCCTCATGGCACGCTGCAGCTTCGGATCGCTGGCGGGGCCTTGTTCGTCGATGACGATCTCGAGCTCATCGCGCTGCTCGCGGATCGAGCGCGTCCGTGCGGCCGAGCGCGAGGAGTTCGTGCTCGAGCGCGAACGCCTCATCGCCGACCTTCGAGGCCGCCGAGCGCCGCGAAGAGCGACTTCCTGGCCGCGATGAGCCACGAGCTGCGGACGCCGCTGAACGCGATCATCGGCTTCTCGGAGCTGCTGCTCGAGCCCGGCGACGATGCGCGCGGCGAGCCCCGTGACGGTCGCGAGTACGCCGGCCACATCCACGGTTCCGGCCTGCACCTGCTCGAGCTCGATCAACGACGTCCTCGACCTCGCCAAGGTCGAGGCCGGCCGCGCTCGACCTGAAGCCCGTGGCCGTTCGACCTCGACGCCCTCGGCCGGCAGTCGATCGCGACGATGCGGCCCCTCGCCGATCGCAAGTCGATTGCCCTGACGATCGACAGCCGGGCCGAGCAGTCCTTCGTGGCCGATCCGGCGCGGATCCGGCAGGTCGTGTTCAACCTCCTGTCGAACGCGATCAAGTTCACGGGGCCCGGCGGTTCGGTGTCGCTCGCCATCGAGACGGACGCCGGAAGGGCGTCGACTCGTCGGTCGACCGACACCGGCACGGCATCCCGGCGAGGAGCACGAACGGATCTTCGAGGCCTTCCAGCAGGGTTCCGCGGACGGGTCGCAGCCAGCACGAGGGAACGGGTCTGGGGCTCGCGCTGACACGCCAGCTCGTCGAGGCCCATGGCGGCAGCGTCACGCGTCGACGTCCGAGGTCGGGGTCGGCAGCGACCTTCACCGTTGACCTGCCCCGACGCGTCGCGGGCGGTCTGGACGTCGCGCCGCCGGCCCTGCAACCGGGTCGACCCGACCGTTCTCGTGGTCGAGGACGACCCGGCCGCGGCGGAGCTCCTGCGGGTCCACCTCGACGGCGCGGGCTTCGCCGTCGCCGATCACGCCGGCGGGCATCGCCTGGAGTGGCCCACCGAGCCCAATCCCGGACGCCATCGTCCTCGACATCCTGCTCCCGGACATCGACGGCTGGGAGGTCCTGCAGCGGCTCAAGCGGAACGCGGAGACCCAGGTCATCCCGGTGCTCGTCGTCTCGGTCGTCGACGATCGTCCGCTCGGGCTGGCGCTCGGCGCGGTCGACTACTTCGTCAAGCCGATCGCGCGCGAATCGCTGCTCGAGGCCATTGGCCGTCTCACGTTCACCACGAAGGTCCAGACGCGGATCGTCACGGCGCTGGTCATCGACGGCGATCCGGCCGCCGACGCCCGATACCGCGGGCTGCTCGAGCCGGAAGGGTTCCGAGTGATCTCGGCGGGCGATGGCGCCAGCGGCGGCCAGCAGGCCCGAGAGCTGCAGCCGGACCTGATCCTGCTCGACGTGCTCCTGCCCGACATCGACGGCTTCGAGGTCGTCTCGCGGCTCAAGGACGATCCCCTCACCAGCGCCATCCCGATCTGGGTCACGACACCGTCCGACCTGCGGCCGGAGGACAAGGCCCGCCTGAACGGCAACGTCCTCGGCGTCGCCAAGCGCGGCGAGGCGGCCATGGAGGCCCTGCGCGGCTGGCTGAACCCGCTGGATCGTCCGCAGCCGGTCGCCCGATGACCGTCGTCACGGGCGCGACGATCCTCGCGATCGAGGACGAGCCTCTCAATGCCTCCCTGCTGCGAGCGATCCTGTCGCCCGCGGGCTACGACCTGCACATCGAGCCAAGCCTCGCCGACGCGCGCGACTGGCTGGAGGGCTGGACCCCGGCGCTCGTCCTGCTCGATCGACACCTGCCGGACGGCGACGGCCTCGATCTCGTCCCGGAGCTCCGGGGGACCCCGGCGACGCAGGACTGCCGGATCCTGATGCTCACCGCGAGCGTGCTGCCGGAGGATCGCGCGGCCGCGGAGCTCGCCGGCGTCGACGGCTTAGAACTACGTCGCGCGGGAAATTATCAAGGCCGAACGCATTGTGGATTACACGACCCGGGAAGGATTCAGCGAGCGCCTCGCTCGCCGTTTCGGCGCTGTAGCGGCGGAGGCGCTGATTACCACGGGAATCGGTGGAGGGTTGCGGTGATTACAATTTTGCCTGTCAGTCAACCCTGCAGCAAAAAGATAGCGGGTTTATTATGAATATCGGGTAAAGTATGTTTCCATTCCCTGACTGTTCTGGTTGAAATGAATTCATTTGCCAGGGTCAGATTGCAGGCGATGCAAAGAGCAGTGTCATCGCGGCAGTTAAAAAGAATAGATTCCAGTAACTTTTGGTTGCGATATGGCGTCTCGATAAATATCTGGGTTTGATCGCCGGTTATCGAATCTTTTTCCAGCTCAGCTATTTTTTTGGCGCGCCTGTTATTTTCAACGGGAAGGTAACCGTGAAAAGTGAAGCGCTGACCGTTCAATCCCGACGACATCAGCGCCAGCAGTATGGAGGATGGTCCTACCAGTGGAATCACCCGGATTTTTTTTTGATGAGCAAGGCGCACTAATCCCGCCCCAGGGTCCGCTACCGCCGGAGAACCCGCTTCAGACAAAAGTCCGATGTCGCTACCTTCGAGGAGGGGTGCAAGCAGTTTTTCATATTCCCTGGCGTGAGTGTGTTCATCCAATACCTGCATGCTGATTTGCTGTAATGGCAGGACGCAACCGATTTGTTTCAGAAATTGCCTCGCGGTTTTTGGATGCTCGACAATATAATGATCCAGCGCCGCTATGCATTGCCGGACAGCGGGGGGGATTATCCAGGTGATATCACTTGGGCCCAAGGGAGCGGGAATGAGGTAGAGAGTACCGGAATTCACACTATCTCTACCCCTTCGCGGGTCAGCATTTCCACCAGTGCAATCAGCGGTAACCCGATCAGTGCACTGGGATCCTCGCTTACTATATGTTCGATCAGCGCTATCCCCAATCCTTCCAGTTTGGCGCTTCCGGCGCAGTGATATGGCTGTTCTCTATCGAGATAGTTGTCAATTTGCTGGTCGCTTAATTTTCGGAATTTGACGCGGGACGAGACGAGCCGTATCTGCATATTGTCTTTATCGCTATTAAGCAGGCTCAATGCAGTATGAAACACTACCTCTTTTCCGCGGATGAGGCGCAACTGCTGGGTGGCATTTGCATGATTGAGTGGTTTGCCGAGTTGAATCCCTCCCAATACCGCCACCTGGTCAGCGCCTATGATCAAGGCACCGGGGTGACTTACGGCAACCATGCGAGTCTTTGCGGCCGCCAAGCGCAAGGCAGTAGTGTCAGGACTCTCTCCGGCCAGCGGAGTTTCATCAATTTCCGGATTATAAACTTCAAATGGAATTTGCAGGCGCCGAAGCAGTTCGTGGCGATATATGGAACTGGATCCCAATACAAGTCGCTGGGCAATTTGTTGTGTTTTCAAAGTTTATCTTTATCAGGTTTTTGACACTCAGAGGCAAAAAATATATTATGCGCGCCGTATACCGTATACATACATGCACACAAGAATACATGCCCGCGAGATTTTAATCTTAAATACGCAAATTTATCAATTGAACAGCATTGACGGATGAAATTGAAGCAGCGTAGCAGGCGATACGCAAAAGAGAATATTCACATTTTCATTTTATAAAAAAGATTTCTACTCCTATGGCGGTACGGCTCATCATTGATGCTCTCGATTTTGCCCGTAATGCCGAAGCGCATCATGGTAAAATCGCACTGTCCGAGTTCGAGCGGTTACAGGATTATCTGACGTCCGGGGGCGGCGAGTTGCAGTACGCGATTACTGGCGCGCTGGACATAAATGCCAGGCCGCTCCTGAAAATAGATGTTCAGGGGTCGATAAATCTCCGTTGCCAGCGTTGTCTGGGGGAATACGGATATGTGCTGGATTTGCAGGCGTATCTGCTGCTGGCGCAAAATGAAAATGAGCTGTGTCGCCTTGATGAAGATGAATCAGTCGAGTGTGTTCTGGCGACCCCCGACATGGATGTTGTGGCGCTGATTGAGGATGAAATAATCCTGAGTTTGCCAACTTCCCCACGTCACGGGGAAAGTGAATGTTCGATCAAGCAGGATAGTAAGGACACGGCAGGGGAAAGATCTCTTTTTGCTGCACTGGCGGCACTGAAAAACCTGCATTGAAAATATATTTAAGGAGCTGAATACCATGGCAGTCCAACAGAATAAGAAATCCCCATCCAAGCGCGGCATGCACCGTTCGCATGATTCTCTCACCAGTTCGCCGTTGACGGTGGATCCCGGCACTGGCGAAGTACATTTGCGTCACCACATCAGCCCCGACGGGTTATTACCGGGGCAGAAAGGTCGTCAAAGCAAAAGGAGATTAAATCGCCCCGCCGTTCAGGGGATATTAAATTTATCCCCATCTCAAGGGCGTCCCAAAATTGAATATCACCGTAGCTGTAGACTGCATGGGTGGCGATCACGGCCCTCATGTGACGGTTCCTGCAGTCGTCGAGTATCTCCATCGTAACACCGGAAGTGACATCATTCTGGTAGGGTTGCCCGACGTTATCGAAGCTGAATTGCGCGTCGCCAAGGTTGCCCCCAGCCCCCGGCTGAGGATTCACGCCGCAAGTGAAGTAGTGGGCATGGACGAGTCGCCGGCCCTGGCGTTACGCGGCAAGAAAAACTCCTCGATGCGAGTTGCTATCAATCTGGTAAAGAGCGGTGAAGCACAGGCGTGCGTCAGCGCGGGTAACACCGGCGCATTGATAGCAACTTCCCGGTTCGTGCTGAAAACACTTCCTGGAATCGACCGGCCGGCTCTGGCTGTGGTATTGCCCACCATAAAAGGGCACACTTATGTGCTTGATTTAGGTGCCAATGTGGATTGTAGCGCGGAGCATCTGCTTCAATTCGGGTTGATGGGGGCAACGTTGGTTTCTTCCGTGGAAAATAACGAGAAGCCCAGCATCGGCTTGCTGAATATAGGCGAGGAAGAGATCAAGGGCAATGAGGTAGTGAAACGGGCAGCAGAGCTGCTACGTAACAGCGGACTTAATTTTTACGGCAATATCGAGGGTAACGACATTTATAAAGGAACAACCGATGTGGTTGTGTGTGACGGATTCGTGGGGAATGTGGCCCTGAAAACTTCGGAAGGGGTGGCGCAAATGCTTTCCACTTACTTGCGTGAGGAATTCAGGCGCAATCTGTTCACGAAATTTGCGGGACTCATTGCCTCGCCAGTCATTAATGCATTCAAGCGTCGAGTGGATCACCGCCGATACAATGGCGCCAGCTTGCTGGGATTGCGTGGTGTCGTCATTAAAAGCCATGGCTCGGCTGATAGTCACGCGTTTGGTTTCGCTATTGCCCGGGCGGTGGATGAGGTTCGCGGCGGAATGCTGAATCACATCAGCGAACGCGTTGCGCAGTTGCCGCATCATCCGGAAAGCTCATCCTCATATCCTCGGCCCTTGGCAGAAGAGAAGCGCGCATGATGTACTCCAGGGTCATCGGGACGGGCAGCTATTTGCCCGAAAAAATTCTCACCAATCGTGATCTTGAGCAAATGGTGGATACCAGCGACGAGTGGATACGCAGTCGTACCGGTATCGCGCAGCGGCACATCGCGACGGATGACCAGATGGCGAGCGATCTGGCGCTCAATGCCAGCCGTGAAGCAATGAAGGCAGCGAAGGTTGATGCTGGAGAGATCGATCTGATTATTGTTGCCACCACGACGCCGGACGTAATTTTTCCCAGTACAGCCTGCATTCTGCAGGATAAGCTCGGTGTGAAGGATTGCGCCGCATTTGACGTACAGGCGGTATGCAGCGGCTTTATCTATGCGCTTGCCACTGCCGATATGTTTATTCGTGCAGGAAAATATCGTACGGCTCTGGTCGTCGGGGCGGAAGTCTACTCGCGCATACTCGACTGGAGCGACCGCAGTACCTGCGTGCTATTTGGCGACGGCGCGGGTGCTGTTGTACTCACCCGGAGCGATCGCCCGGGAATAATTTCAAGCCATTTACATGCGGACGGAAGCTATAAGGATATCCTGACGGCGCCTGGGAGTTTTTCTCATGGCAAGATTCAAGGCAGCCCGTTTGTTATGATGGAAGGCAATGCAGTCTTCAAATTTGCTATAAAAGTTCTGGAAGATGTCGTGCGCGAGGCCTTGGCGGAAAATAATCTGGAGGTGTCCGATATTGATTGGTTGATTCCCCATCAGGCTAATATCCGTATCATTATTTCCACTGCAAAAAAATTGGGTATACCGATGGAGAAGGTGGTTGCCACGCTGGACAAGCATGGCAATACTTCAGCCGCCTCCATTCCGCTGGCGCTGGATGTTGCCGTACGCGATGGCCGCATTCAATCCGGTCAGCATGTACTTCTGGAGGGCGTAGGAGGAGGATTTACCTGGGGAGCGGTATTGATTTCATGGTAGAAGCCGCTAACCTCTGCGTAAATCACAAGAAGCTTGTTTTTACCGTCTGATTATCCCTCGCTTTTATTGTTTGTCGCAATAAGGCATTAGAAGAATGCTATTCCCTAATTTAATGCGACACTATTATCCCGGTTTTACTCCCATCCAAAGATATCGAGGAATTATCAGCCGATTCTGTTCAAATGAATGCGGGCAACAATGACTGCTTCCGTAAAATTTGCATGTGTTTTTCCTGGGCAGGGCTCGCAATCAATAGGCATGATGAAAGGTTATGCTGATTTTCCTGTTGTGCGTGAAACCTTTGACGAAGCATCCTCTGTGCTCGGGCAGGATTTTTGGACGATGGTTAATGATGGTTCGTCCGATGAGCTTAATCTGACGGTTAATACTCAACCGCTGATGCTAATGGCCGGGATCGCGGTGTATCGTGCCTGGCAAAGCCTGGGGGATGTGAACCCTGCAGTCATGGCCGGCCATAGCCTGGGGGAATATACCGCTTTGGTGGCGTCGGGCGCACTGGCTTTTTCGGATGCGCTGTCATTGGTACGTTTTCGGGCTGAGGTAATGCAACAGGCAGTACCGGAAGGTGCCGGCGCCATGGCGGCAATTCTCGGGCTTGACGATGAGGTAGTGATAGCGCTTTGCGACGAAATCACAAATTCTTCCGACGGAGAATTGCTGGAGCCGGCAAATTTTAATTCGCCGGGCCAGATAGTGGTCGCCGGCCACAAAAATGCAGTACTGCGCGGGATGGAACTGGCCAGGTCGAAAGGCGCAAAGCGTGCGCTGATGTTGCCTGTGAGCATACCTTCGCATTGTTCCCTGATGAGCCAGGCGGCCGACAAGACTGCAACAGCGGTTGGAATCGCTGATGCTCAAGTCGCCGGAAACGCCACTGTTGCACAATGCTGATGTGCAGCGGCACGAAAATCCGGAAGACATAAAAAAAATTCTGATACGGCAATTATGCAGCCCGGTGCGCTGGACCGAAACCGTTCGCTCTTTTGCTTCCGCCGGCGTTACCCATGTAGTGGAGTGCGGGCCGGGAAAAGTGCTGTCGGGGCTTAACAAACGTATAGATGCAAATTTGCAGAGCCTGGCACTGGCGGATAGCGTAGCGCTTCACCATGCTGCCGACATATTATTGTAGGTTGCTATACTATTGATGAGCCTGGCGGCTTTTATAGCGCAGAGCTTATCCTTGTTGATTTGACTGGGTGTACTGGAGAATAATGCTGCAAAATCAAATCGCGTTCGTAACCGGCGCCAGTCGCGGTATCGGGCGGGCCATTGCGCTTGAGCTGGCCAGGCAAGATGCCACTGTGGTAGGCACCGCCACTACCGAGGGTGGCGCCCAAATCATTAGCGGCTACCTCAAGGAGGCGGGCCTCAAAGGTGCGGGCATGACATTGAACGTAAACGATGCTGCTCAGATTGAAAGCGTTCTTAAAGCTGTACAAGAGGAATTTGGCGATATCGCAATCCTTGTGAATAATGCCGGCATCACCCGCGATAATTTGCTTCTTCGAATGAAAGATGAGGAATGGGATGAAATCATGGAAACTGATCTCAAATCAGTATTCCGTTTGAGCCGCGCAGTGCTGAGAGCCATGATGAAGGCCCGTTATGGGCGCATAATCAATATCTCCTCGGTGGTAGGCTCTACCGGCAATATGGGTCAGGCTAATTATGCCGCTGCCAAAGCCGGCATATCCGGCTTCAGCAAATCTTTAGCGCGTGAAGTGGGTAGCCGCAACATCACTGTCAATTGTATTGCACCTGGTTTCATAGAGACTGACATGACACGTTCTCTCACCGAAAAACAACAGCAACTTCTGCTCCAGCAAGTCCCTTTGGGCAGATTGGGGCGTCCGGAAGAGATCGCCTCGGCAGTCGCTTTTATTGCGTCGCCAGGCGCAGCGTATATTACCGGCGCAACACTTCATGTGAATGGCGGAATGTATATGGATTAATAGCGCATCCTCAATTTTTTGCCATTCAACCAGTAAATTACCGAGAAAACCCCTTTATGGACCAGGTTGATTACTTTTGAGCTTCAAAGCGTTCAGATTTTATTAATACCAAAAACTTGCTAGAATGACGGCGTTTTTCTTACCGGAAGAGGTATTTAGATGGAAAATGTAGAGCAGCGTATAAAAAAAATAGTGGCCGAGCAGTTAGGAGTGAATGAGGCCGACGTCAAGAGTGAATCTTCTTTTGTGGATGACCTGGGTGCCGATTCGCTTGACACCGTAGAGCTGGTCATGGCACTGGAAGAAGAATTCGAATGCGAAATCCCTGATGAACAGGCAGAGAAAATCAACACTGTTCAGCAGGCTATCGACTACATCAATTCCCACAGCAATTAATTTTTGCTTCAAGCACATCCCATATCGGAGCCACCTTGTCCAAGCGTAGGGTAGTTATCACCGGACTGGGCATGATTTCGCCTGTCGGTAACACCGTCTCAGATGCGTGGACCAACGTTCTCGCTGGAAAATCCGGCATTACACGAATTACTCGTTTTGATGCTTCCGCATTTGCCTCTCAGATAGCCGGAGAAGTAAAGGATTTTGACGTTACGGAATATCTTTCCGCTAAAGACGCGCGCCGTATGGATATCTTCATCCACTACGGTATGGCGGCAGCCATCCAGGCGGTCCGGGACGCAGGTATTGACGATATAGCCAATACCTCTCTTGATGCCGAGCGCGTCGGCGTCAATATTGGCTCCGGCATCGGCGGTTTACCGATGATCGAGGCCACGCATGATGTTTTTCACGCTGGCGGTCCGCGCAAGATATCTCCATTTTTCATACCCAGCACCATCATTAACATGATTGCGGGTAACTTGTCCATTATGTTTGGCTTCAAGGGACCGAATCTCGCCATTGTCACTGCCTGTACCACCGCCACCCACTGCATCGGCGACTCAGCTCGGCTGATCGAGTATGGAGATGTGGATGTGATGGTGGCGGGCGGTGCCGAGTCATGTGTAACGCCACTTGCCATTGGCGGTTTTGCCTCGGCGCGGGCGCTGTCGACCCGCAACGACGATCCTGTTACCGCCAGTCGGCCATGGGACAAGGGTCGGGACGGCTTTGTCCTGGGGGAAGGCGCCGGGATTCTGGTTCTGGAAGAACTGGAGCATGCCAAACGTCGCGGCGCGAAAATTTACGCTGAGCTAGCCGGCTTTGGCATGAGCGCGGACGCCTATCATATGACAGCACCTTCGGAAGATGGAGAAGGTGCCGCGCGCTGTATGAATAATGCGCTTAGAAATGCGGGGATGAATTCCACTGAAGTGGACTATATCAACGCGCACGGCACCTCGACGCCGTTGGGAGATATAGCGGAGACTGTCGCGGTGAAGCGCTGCTTTGGCGAACACGCGAAAAAGCTTGTAGTGAACTCTACAAAATCGATGACTGGGCACCTGCTCGGGGCTGCTGGCGGGATCGAAGCCATATTCAGCGCCCTGGCCTTATATCATCAGAGTGGCTCCGCCCACTATTAATATTTTCGATCAGGATCCCCAATGCGATCTGGATTACGTTCCCAATACCGCTCGGAAAATGGAAATTAACGCTGCAATGTCAAACTCGTTTGGCTTTGGCGGCACAAATGGTACACTTATTTTCCGTAAAACCTGATTTTGCGGTTAAGGTAACGATAAACGAAGGCGCACTATAAAAGTGGGCCAGATCGTGCAGGCGGGGTAATGCCTTTCGAGGGAGGTGCCATTCCGGGGAAACACGAACTCCAGAAGCCCGGCCACCGTATCCAGATTTGCTATCCTGCTTCGCGGAGCTCTCGTGCAGCGCCAAGGAGCTTTCTTCGGCCTCAAACTGGCAACGCCGTCCGTAAGCCACATGTCTTCGAGTTGCGGTAAAATGGTTCATCCACTACGTCATACTCGTGGCTGACCCTTCACGCATTGTGATCATCCCGATTTTGCCAGTCGAGCTGCCAACCGAGCGCTTCACGGACTTATTCAGAGGTTCTTTTGCGTACGCTAAAACGCTTGATCTTTCTTGCCTTTGCCGGGGTCTTGCTGTTCGCTGGATGGCTCGCTTACCAACTTAATGTTCCCGTTCAGCCTCCTACGGTTCCTTACGAATTTTCCATCAAGCCGGGCAGCAGTTTAAAAAGTGTCGCAAAGCAATTAGCCGACGCTGGCATTTTGCCGGATATGTGGTCCTTTGTCCTGCTATCGCGGGTAATGGGGGTTGCGTCATCGGTCAAGGCGGGTGATTATGAGATTGGTGCAAGTATCTCGCCACTGCAATTGCTTGAACGCATCACCAAGCGGTGACATCAATCAGACCGAGATCAGATTTATAGAAGGCTGGACTTTTTCCCAGCTCAGGCAGACGCTGGATGAGCACCCGGCGCTTCGGCACGACACTGCCAGTTTGACCAGCGGCGAAATCCTGCAACTGATCGGCGCAACCGAAACCGCCGCAGAAGGATTGTTTTTCCCCGATACCTATTTTTTTGCACGCGGCAGCAGTGACGTGGCAATATTAAAACGCGCCTATCACGTGATGCAGAACCATGTCGCCTACCGCATGGGCTGAGCGCGCGGCAGATCTTCCGCTGGCAAACCCCTACCAGGCTTTGATTCTGGCTTCAATCGTCGAAAAAGAAACCGGAAAGGAAAGCGACCGCGGCCTGGTGGCGGCTGTCTTCCTCAACCGGTTGCGATTAAACATGTTATTGCAAACTGATCCCACCGTTATTTATGGTCTTGGCGACAAGTTTGATGGCAATCTCCGAAAAAAAGACCTTTTAACTGATCAGGAATACAATACTTATACGCGCCGCGGCTTGCCGCCGACGCCCATTGCTTTGCCGGGGCTCGCCTCCATTCAGGCTGCACTCAATCCCGCCCAGACCAATGCACTCTATTTTGTCGCCAAAGGGAAGGGTGAATCGCACTTCTCCAAGGATTTGGCAGAGCATAACCGCGCTGTATCAAGATATCAGAAACAATAGTGCCAAAACTCGCTCTTATTCATAATGCATTTAATCCATAATAAAAAATACGGCCGAATTAACGCTGATCGATATACGGCTTGGCTGGAGTCCAGCCAATGATTTTCTCTATCACCAAAAGTAAATTGACATTACCGTCTTCAAAAGTAGAATGGCGAGTTATCAATAAACAACAAAATGGGGCCCGGGTTGCATTGGTTCAACCGAGGCTGAACATTGAAAATCCGTAGCCCTCTCCCAACTACGCTCCAAATCAATTAAATTCGATCAGGAAGATTAATGAGTCATACATTATATGAAGCGTCCGTTTTGCGCATCCAACGCTGTGAATTAGCTGTTCCCGGTTCAAACCCGGGCATGTTTGAGAAGGCGTTGAAAAGTGGTGCAGATTTCATCTTCCTTGATCTTGAAGACGCAGTTGCCCCCGACGACAAGTTGACCGCGCGTAAAAACGTTATCGAAGCGCTCAATGATCTGGACTGGAAAGCGCATGGCATTACCGTCTCTGTGCGCATAAACGGCCTGGATACGCAATTCATGGTGCGCGACGTGGTTGATCTGGTCGAGAAAGCAGGCGACAAGGTGGATACCGTATTAATTCCGAAGGTAGGGGTTTATTCTGATGTCTATATGGTTGAAGCCATGCTGAATCAGCTGGAAATGCAACAAGGGCTAAAAAACAGAATTGGTATTGAAGCGTTGATCGAAACCGCTTTAGGAATGGCAAACGTAGAAGACATTGCCCGAAACGGAGCGGCGGGCCGCCTTGAAGCGCTACATTTCGGGGTAGCTGATTATGCTGCCAGTAATCGCGCCAGAACAACAAATATTGGGGGGCTCAATCCGGACTATCCGGGTGATCAATGGCATGCCGCCATCAGCCGCATGACCGTTGCGTGCCGTGCCTTCGGATTGCGCCCTATCGACGGCCCGTTTGGCGATATTAAAGATCCGGATGGCTTCAAATTGGCGGCGAGAAGAGCTGCGGCATTAGGCTGTGAAGGTAAATGGGCTATCCATCCATCTCAAGTCGCACTTGCCAACGAAGTATTTACGCCGCCTGCCGCGGAAATCGAAAAAGCACAACGTATCCTGGCTGCCTTGAAAGAAGCGGCCGCTCAAGGTAAAGGCGCAGCCGCATTGGATGGCCGGCTCATCGACGCCGCTTCGGCGAGAATGGCCAACAATGTGGTCAGAATGGCAGAAGCGATGCGCGCCAAAGGCGTGTAATGCACTTTTCGAGGCCGCGATTAGCGGCCTTTTCTTTGTTGGTTGTTGACTTATCGGAATGGGTTATGGAATTGCAGGAAGCCATTCTATTGAAACAGTTAGCTGCACCGGAGCCCCATCTGTGCATGGCAGGTTTCCAGCCATCTTTGTCCATCCTGACAGAGCGTAGAGAGGCTGGCGCTTGTGAAACCTTGATCTGTTTCGGTTGATGGTTCCTGCCTTCAAAAACGATCAATTCCGCACCGGGACCCGTCAAGACGGGCATGGTTCTCATTTTGACGTGTCTGTTCTGCTGAACAGCCTCATGAGATAACCGGATAAGACTATTTGATAATAAAATAAGGTGATGCATCTTGGATATACACGAGTATCAGGCGAAAGAGATTCTGACGAAATATGGCGTCAAGATCGCGGAAGGCGGTCTGGCTTACAGCCCCGATGAAAGCGTACAGCGGGCTAGAGAAATTGACGGAAATGTTTGGGTAGTAAAAGCACAAATTCATTCAGGAGCGCGCGGTAAAGCCGGCGGTATCAAGATTTGCAAGACGCATGATGAAGTTAAAGCGGCTGCGGAAGAATTATTGGGAAAATATTTGATAACTCATCAAACCGGGCCGATGGGTAAAATTTGCTCAAGGGTTTACGTTGAAGCAGGGACGCAAATTGCCAAAGAAATCTATCTTTGCTTTTTGATCGACCGGAGTTCGGAGCGGGTTGTCATGATAGGCTCTGCCCGAGGCGGAATGGAAATCGAGGAGTTGGCTGAAACAGATCCTGATGCCATAAAAAAAGTTTACATTGAACCCTCTGTCGGTCTCCTGGATTTTCAAGCGCGGGAGATGGCTTTTGCGCTAGGGTTGGAAGCTACGCAATTAACCCATGCTGTCAAAACGATAAGAGGTTGCTATCGCGCGTTACGCGACCTCGATGCGAATATGCTGGAAATCAACCCCCTGGTTGTTACGGGCTAGCGGCGAACTCATCGCATTGGATGCAAAAATGAGTTTTGATGACAATGCCTTGTTTCGACGTCATGAAGTTGCTGAGTTGCGCGATAAAACTCAGGGAGACCCACGGGAAATGGCGGCTGGCGATCAAGGACTGAGTTATATCGGCCTGGATGGTGACATCGGTTGCGTGATTAACGGCGCCGGTCTGGCTATGGCCACCATGGATATGATTCAACTGGCTGGCGGAGAGCCGGCAAATTTTCTTGATGTTGGCGGTGGCGCATCTGCTGAGCGTACAGAAAAGGCGTTTCGTCTGGTATTGGCCGATAAAGGGGTTAAAGCAATATTGGTCAATATATTTGCCGGGATCAACCGTTGTGACTGGATCGCGGAAGGCGTCGTGCATGCCGTGAACAATATTGGTATTAAAGTCCCGCTGGTTGTGCGTTTATCAGGCACAAATGTTGAAGAAGGTCAACGCATCATTGCTGAAAGCGGCTTCCCATTATCACGGCGAAAACGTTGGCGGAAGCGGCGGATAAAGTTGTCCAGGCCCGTAATGAGGTAATTGCGGAAGAATGCAAAGGAATGTAAATGGCTATTTTAATTGACGAAAACACGCGCATCATAATTCAGGGTTTTACAGGTAAAACCGGTACTTTTCATGCGCAGGACATGATCAACTACGGTTCAAACGTGGTAGGAGGCGTAACCCCTGGCAAGGGCGGACAGCAACATCTGGGTCTGCCTGTCTTTAATACGGTAAAAGAAGCTGTGGAACAAGTCGAAGCTGACGCCACTATCGTATTTGTGCCACCCGCATTTGCAGCGGACTCGATCATGGAAGCGGCGGATGCCGGTATCAGATATTGTGCGGCCATTACTGACGGGATTCCCACGCAGGATATGATGACCGTCAAGAACTTTTTGCGGCGTTTTTCTATCAAAGATAGAATGGTGCTCACGGGCCCGAATTGTGCCGGCACGATCAGCCCAGGCCGGGCAATGCTGGGGATTATGCCCGGGCACATCTATAAGAAAGGAAATGTCGGGGTTATTGGCCGCTCTGGAACGCTGGGTTATGAAGCAGCGGACCAGATGAGGATTCTGGGTATCGGCATATCCACTTCGGTAGGCATTGGCGGGGATCCGATCATAGGCAGTTCCCATCGTGATATCCTGGAAAAATTCGAAGAAGATCCTGAAACGGAAATAGTCGTCATGATTGGCGAAATCGGAGGGCCGCAGGAAGTTCAAGCCGGTATTTTTGCCAGAGATCATATGAGCAAGCCGGTAATTGCCTATATCGCAGGCTTAACCGCACCGGAAGGTCGTCGCATGGGGCATGCCGGCGCGATTATTTCATCTCCGGGCGAAAGTGCGGCGGAAAAAGTCGCTATGCTGAGGGATCTTGGTGTCACGATCTGTCCGACGCCTTCTGCCATTGGTGAAACAGTTGCAGCGGTATTGTCCAGAATGTAACTTCTACGCGGATCATGGTTTTGCCAGATGTGATTGAGAGGGAGGTTTAAAAATGGCAATCTGGATAACGGCGTTAAAAATCATTCCATGGGGAAGCGTGCTGGAATCCGCACCTCATATTGTCAAAGCGGCGAAACACGTTTTTTCCGCGGCAAAGTCCGACTCGAGCAGTTTTGCGGAAGCATCAAGCTCGCCAGTCGGCGACGGATTGGTTAATCCGGATAAGCTGGATAAACGGGTTCGTCTGTTAGAGGCAAAAATCATTGAATTGAGCAATGAACAGAGAGACGTCCGCTGAGCTGATCAAATCGCTTGCTGAACAGAATGCACTTGTTGTTGAGGCTATCGAAGTTTTTCGGGTCCGGGTAAAGATCCTGCTGATCGCATGTATTTCATTGGTTGGCGTGCTGGCCGGTGTCGTATTCTGGCTTGCGACGAAATAATATTCGAGTCTTGAGCGTTTCCTCTAAATCTGCATTTTTTTCCTCCTGTGTTTTTTTCAACTTTGTATTGCATACCTTCCGCAGCCACCCCATCTATTTTTCTACGCTTTTTTTCGGAATGGCAGGCCAGGACAGATCATTTGTACAGGCGCGGACAATTTATTTGTTCGCTACGCTACCCTCAATTTTCTTGACATGAAGTAGTTGTACGTTTAGGCTACGCGGTGTTTTAGGGAGGCCTTGGGGATAGCCCTGGGGGTTTTACAGAAAAGACAGATATCGGACTAGGGAGAGGCCCTGATTGCTTGGC
>CAWKMH010000079.1:0-13785 GCA_963850515.1 uncultured beta proteobacterium | reverse complement strand
TGTATGTCTGGTTAAGGTACTGTGCTCGTTCATCTGGCGGATGTGGCTGGCGCAAGGTGACACCTTATGGTTTCTGCATGCCGACACCCGTTTGCCGCATGATCCGTTGAAGGCGATGGGCCGCGCATTGCGCAAGGTGCGGTAGGAGGCTATTTTCGCTTTCGTTTCGATGAGCCGCGTGCCTGGCCAGCACTACTGCTGGAGCCGGCTATCGCCTTTCGTTGCCGTTTCGGCGTTCCATATGGTGACCAGGGCCTTTTCATGACGCGGCAGGCGTACGCGGAGGCGGGCGGCCACTCCCCTTGGCCCCTGTTCGAGGAGGTATCTCTGGTTCGAGGTTTACGCCGGCTCGGGCGGTTTTTACCTTTGCGCGAGTCGGTCTTTATCGATCCACGCCGATGGCATCGCGACGGGTGGTGGCGGCGTACCTGGGCAAATCGCAATCTGGCGTTGGCTTTTGCGCGCGGCGTCGCACCCGAAAGGCTGGCGGCTCGCTATCGTTCCAAAACGATTCAACCTAAATCCGGTAGTTGACCGCTCATTTAATAGATCAGCATCATGATTAATAACACTTTTTCATATTATTTGACGCCAACCTTCCGGGTGAGGGCGCTACTACCGGGTTTAGGTTTAATTCCGATCATGAGGTGAATGCCATGCATGACACTATCCAGCAATACTATGGAGAAATTCTGAGCTCTTCGCTCGATCTTCAGACCAACGCGTGCCGGACGGATGCAGGCTTGCCCGAATATGTGAAGCCCATATTGGCGCAAGTACATGATGAGGTGCTGGCTCGCTACTACGGCTGTGGCCTGGTGCTGCCCGAATCGCTCGATGGCTTGACCGTACTCGATCTTGGGTGCGGCGCGGGACGCGACGTTTACGTACTATCGAAGCTCGTGGGAGAGCATGGCCGGGTAATCGGGGTGGATATGACGGAAGAGCAACTTGCGGTTGCGTCCAGGCATGAGGAATATCACCGTAAGGCATTTGGGCATGCAGAGAGCAACGTGCGTTTTTTGCATGGCTATATCGAGCGCTTATCCGAACTCCAACTGGCAGATGCCAGCGTGGATGTCATCGTATCCAATTGCGTGCTCAATCTTGCCCCCGACAAGGCGGCGGTATTGAGCGAAGCGTGGCGGGCACTCAAGCCTGGAGGGGAGCTGTATTTTTCAGATGTGTATGCTCGATCGGAGAGTGCCCCCGGAGCTTACCGCCGACCCGGTGTTATATGGTGAATGCCTGAGTGGAGCGCTGTATTGGAACGATTTTCTCGGCCTGGCCCGCGCACATGGATTTACCGATCCGCGGTTGGTTGACGATCGCGGAATTACTATTGGAAACGCGGAGCTGGCTGCGCGCACCGGGAACATCCGCTTTTACTCTGCTACTTATCGATTATTCAAGTTGGACAACCTTGGAATCCGCCTGCGAAGACTATGGGCAGGCCGTGGTTTATCGCGGCACGATACCGCATCATCCTCATGTGTTTGAGCTCGACAAGCACCACCGCATCGAAACCGGCAAGTACTTCCTTATCTGCGGCAACTCCTGGCGCATGCTGCATGATACCCGGTTGGCCGCGCATTTTGACTTCTATGGTAACTTTGATCGGCACTACGGTATTTTCCCTGGCTGCGGCATGGGACTACCTTTCGACGACACAATCCGCGACGCCGCAGGCAATCAGATCGGGCGGATGTTGCTAGCTCCATGGGCATCGGGTACGAAGAGATCATCCCCATCAGTATCGAGCGATCCGAGCCGTTCCGAAAACTGGCGACGCACGCCTGACGATCAGCCACGCGGCTTTATTCAGCCGCATGCGTTGGATGAATTGTGGTTCCATACCGGCACTGCGTGTAACCTTGCCTGTCCCTTTTGCCTCGAGGGCTCGAAACCAGGAGACGACCGCTTACAGCTGTTGCGCTTTGAAGAAGTTGTTCCGTTTGTGGATGAGGCGCTCGATCTCGGCGTCAAACAGTTTTCCTTCACCGGGGGCGAACCTTTTATCAATAAGGATATAGTTCGTATCCTCGATTACGCGTTGCTGTATCAAGCCGTGCCTGGTGCTGACCAATGCAACTGAACCCTTGATCAAGCGCCTGAAGCAACTCGGAACCGCTGCGTGACCGTCCGTCATGCGCTCAATTTCCGCGTTAGCCTGGATTATCCTGATGCCGCCCGGCATGATGCCGGGCGTGGTGAAGGCATGTTCGCCCGTGCGCTGGAAGGATTGCGAGCACTTCATGAACTGGGATTCAATATTTCGGTGGCGAATCAGCTTTTGCCTGACCTCACCCCGGATACTGTTTCGGCTGCGCTTCAGCGAAGTTTTCCGCACCGCAGGCTTACCTGAGGATCTGCTGCGTATCGAATTTCCCGAATTCCACCCGCCGGGTGCACAGGTGAAATCGCCGCATATTACGGAACGCTGCATGACAGGCTTTCCATACCGAAGAGGCTCGCCGCTCATTCATGTGTGCGTTCAGCAAGATGATTGCGAAAAGCGACGGGCGGTTACGGGTTTATGCCTGCACTCTCGTGGATGACGATCCGGACTATATCCTGGGGGAAACACTGACGGAAGCCATGCAAATGGCTGTGAGCATGAAGCATCACCGCTGTTACAGTTGCTTCAGACATGGTGCCTCATGCAGCGAAATGAAACGAGGTATTTGAATAATCGTTAAATCCGGCAGTTGGACGTAGCGGCCTCACCCACAAGGTGAGCGTCAAATAAATGAAGAAGTACTGTTATTAATCATAATACTGATCTCTTAAATGAGCAGTCAACTACCGGGTTTAAAATAATCGTTTTCAGGAATAATCTTCGCGATTCAGGAAGCCAATGAAGAGGCGAGAAATGAAATGGCGTTTGTACCAAGGCAGCAACCTGTCAGTTAGTCTGCTTATCAACGGTAGCTGGCAGAATCCATGACGATAGCTTATAAACAGGTTTTATTGACGGTGCGAGACGCAAGCGCGCAGATAGCTCCCCTGACAGTACTTGCAAATCAGATTTAGAGGCGCCCAGGATGAAACATTGGTGGCTGCTCGTGTTGCTGGTATTGTTGATTATTTTGTTCCTGGCGTTTGATCTCGGGCGCTTCCTTCAGCCTGGAAACGCTCAAGAGCGGCCGTGATGAGCTGCAACAGGCTTATCAGGCACGGCCACTGCAAATGATGGGTCTGTATGCCGGCATTTATATTGTCATAGCCGCACTCTCCCTCCCCGGCGCCGGTGTGATGACGTTGGCGGGCGGCGCCATTTTTGGGGTCTGGGTCGGCATTCCGCTGGCTGTCATTTCCGCCAGTATTGGCGCAACGGTCGCATTATGGATGGCGCGCTACGTCTTTCGGGAGTTCGTGCAGCAACGTTTCAGCGACCGCATGACGGCGATCGACGCAGGCATCAAGCGTGATGGTGCATTTTATCTTTTCACTTTGCGCCTGGTACCGGTATTTCCTTTTTTCATAATCAATTTGCTGATGGGGCTGACGGCAATACCAGCCGGCACCTTCTTCTGGATCAGCCTGCTGGGCATGCTGCCCGGGACGGCAATTTATGTCAACGCCGGCACCCAGTTAGCTTCGATCACCAGTCTTTCCGATATTTTCTCGCCGGCGCTGATAGGGTCTTTCGCGTTGCTCGCCATATTCCCTTGGCTGGCACGGTGGGCAGTGGAGCGTGTGAGGATGAGAGGGGCTGGAAATATACATGCGCGTTGGACTAAACCCATCCGGTTCGATCGTAATCTGGTGGTCATCGGCGCAGGCTCGGCAGGTTTGGTGACGTCCTACCTTGCAGCGGCCACCCGCGCCAAGGTTACGCTGATTGAAGCGAACAAGATGGGCGGGGATTGCCTTAATTTTGGCTGCGTGCCCTCCAAGACGCTGATCCGTTCGGCTACTTTCCTGCGGGAGGCGCGACATGCAAAAGACCTGGGTTTCAGTGGCGCAACTGTCGAATACAATTTTGGCGAGGTAATGGCGCGTGTACATCGCATCATAAAAACGATCGAGCCGCATGATTCGGTAGAACGCTATACAAAGCTGGGGGTGGAGGTAATCCATGGCAAAGCGCGCATTACCTCGCCCTGGACGGTGGAGGTCAACGGGCAAATCATAAGTACGCGCGCGATTGTCATCGCTACAGGTTCCCGTCCCACTATTCCCCCGATTCCGGGGCTGGAGCAGGTGCGCTACTATACCTCCGACACCATCTGGTCGCTTACTGAGCGACCTGAGCCGGCTCGTCGTGTCTAGGCGGCGGGCCTATCGGCTGCGAGTTGGCGCAAGCATTTGCGCGCCTGGATTGTCAAGTCACGCAAGTGGCGAGATCAGGTCTACTGGAAAGGGAGGATACGGATGCCGTTGCGCTGATCGAGTCTGCGCTTCGCGCCGATGGAGTGCGTCTGCTGACCCAAACCGATGCTATTCGTTGCGAAAGCGGAGCCGGTGAGCAGCGGCTGGTTGTGCGCCATGACGGAAAGGAGGAAGCCATTCCATTTGACGCGATGCTGTGCGCGGTGGGAAGAACGGCTAATACCGAAGGATTCGGTCTCGAGGAACTGGGAATTCCGAATTCGCCAAAGGGGACGATTGAAACGGATGCGTGGTTGCAGACGCTCTATCCCAACATCTATGCGTGCGGCGATGTGGCCGGGCCATATCAGTTTACGCACGTCGCCGCCCACCAGGCGTGGTATGCATCCGTCAATGCATTGTTTGGCGGTCTCAAACGTTTCAAGGTGGATTACTCGGTAATTCCATGGGCCACATTCACCCATCCGGAGGTTGCCCGCGTCGGCTTATCGGAGGCGGAAGCAAACAAGCGCGGCATTAAATTCGAGGTGACCCGCTATTACCTGGAAGGCCTGGATCGCGCTATTACGGATGAAGCAGCGCATGGGTTTATCAAGGTGCTCAGTCCACCGGACAGCGATCGTATCCTGGGTGCGACTATTGTGAGTGACCATGCCAGCGACTTGCTGGCGGAATTTGTGCTGGCGATGAAACACAACCTCGGTCTCAAAAAGATACTTGGCACCATTCACACTTATCCGACCTGGTCGGAGGCCAACAAATATGCGGCAGGGGAGTGGAGGCGTGCACACATACCGTATCGCCTGCTGGACTGGGTGGAAAAATACCATGCCTGGCGGCGAGGCTACCCAGTTCAGAACGCGCCCTGGTCTTTTGTTTTATGAAGATTTCGTTCATGGGCGATAATCGTAAAATCGCGCAATCATCACGCAATTATGCATCCGGTTGAAATGGGATATTTGCGATATGCCATTTATTGCGGCACTATTGTTGGGATATGGCTGGGCTCAACCTGGCATACGCTGCTGCGGAGAAACTGGTTTTAACCGGCGCCAGCACCATCGCCCCGCTGGCAGCGGAAATCGCCCGGCGCTTCGAGTCGCAACATCCCGGTACGCGGATAGATGTGCAGACTGGTGGTTCTTCGCGCGGCATTAACGACACGCGCAACGGAACTGCCGGGATCGGCATGGTATCCCGCGCCTTGAAACCGGCCGAGCAGGATTTACAAGCCCATACCATTGCCCTGGATGGTGTTGGGCTTATTCTGCACGCGAGTAACCCGATCTCCGGGCTAAGCCGGCAGCAGGTTATCGATATCTATACCGGCAAAATCGTCAACTGGAAGACGCTAGGCGGGCGAGACGCACCCATCACCGCCATTAACAAGGCCGAAGGCCGATCGACACTTGAGCTGTTTCTGGGCTATTTAAAGCTGAAGAACAGCGATATCAAGCCGCACGTGATCATCGGCGACAACGCGCAGGGAATCAAGACGGTAGCCGGCAACCCGAACGCCATCGGTTATGTATCGATAGGCGCGGCGGAATACGAAGCACGGCATGGTACCCCGATCAAATTACTGCCGCTCGATGGCGTCGCGGCTACGGTAGCGAATGTACGTAACGGCACTTTTCCGCTATCGCGGCCGCTTAACCTCGTAACGCGGGACTGCACCGACAAGGGCTGGCCCGGGATTTCATAGCGTTTGCCCGTTCGGAGCAGGTACATGATCTGGTCGAGGCACAATATTTTGTCCCCGTCGGTTTCCGTTGATACGCTGACGCTCTGGCTGCTGCGCGGCGCAGCAGGCGCCGCGATGGGCGTGGTGCTGCTGATCCTTTTATTCCTCGCGATTGAGTCCTGGCCGGCGCTGCGGCATATATCGATCGAGCGTTTTCTCACCGATCCCTCCTGGAATCCAGGAGAAAACTTGTACAACCTGGCGCCCATGCTGTCGGGTACCCTCTACGCCGCGGCCGGGGCACTATTACTGGCAACCCCGCTGGGCATCGCCTCGGCACTGTTTATCGCCTATTATGCATCGCCGCATGCGGCAAGCATCTACCGGCGCTTGGTCGAGTTGCTGGCGGGTATTCCTTCCGTGATCTACGGTTTTTGGGGGCTGACTACCCTGGTGCCGCTGATCAACCAGTTGCATCCACCCGGCGCCAGCCTGCTGGCCGGGATTCTGGTGCTGACGCTGATGATTCTGCCTACCATCGCGCTCACTGCGTACGCCGCGCTATTGGCCGTGCCTGGCGAATATATGGTGGGCGCAACAGCACTGGGCCTTTCCCGCTGGGGGACGATCCGGGGCGTCGCACTACCGGCAGCAAAAACGGGTATCGCCGCAGGCGTCATTCTCGCAGCTGGCCGCGCTATCGGCGAAACCATGGCCTTATTGATGGTCACGGGCAACGTCGTGCAAAACGCCTCCAGCCTGTTCGAGCCGATACGTACTCTGGCTGCCAATATTGCGCTGGAGATGCCCTATGCCATGAACGACCATCGGGCTGCACTGTTCGTATCGGGCTTGGCACTCATGCTCCTCGTAATGTTGCTCTGGAGCATTGCAGCCCGGCTGGCGAGAAATGGCGATGGCTGAAATGGTTTCGATGAAATCAATGCGTACCCCTCGCGATTGCTTCGCACAATTAGCAATCTACTGCGCCGCGTTACTGGTCTGTGCTGCGTTTGCGTGGATACTGAGCGATATTGCGCGCGGTGGCATGGCGCATCTTTCCCTGGATTTTGTCATAGGTTCGCCGCAGGAGGCTGGCCGTGCCGGGGGCATCGGCTCTATCCTCGTTTCCACTGCGCTTGTGCTTGCGATTGCTCTGATGGCAGCCCTGCCGCTGGGATGGACAACTGCTGCGTTACTCGCCGAATACGTTTCTGCCGGCAGTCGCTTTGGCGGTGCGGTACGCTATAGCCTGCAGGTGCTCGCCGCAGTTCCCTCCATCGTTTTTGGCCTGTTCGGCAATGCCTTTTTCAGCATTTATCTGGGCATGGGATTTTCCATCCTTTCGGGCGGCCTGACCCTGGCTTGCATGCTGTTGCCCATTCTCGTCAGTACCGCCGAGTCGGGCTTACGCGCAATACCTGATGCATATCGCCTGTCTGCCGCTGCGTTGGGCATGTCGCGCACTTCGACGTTGTTTCGTTTGTTATTGCCAATCGCCGCGCCGTCACTGGCTGCGGGGCTGCTGCTGGGAATTGGCCGCGCCATTGCCGAAACTGCGGCGCTACTGTTTACCAGCGGCTATGTCGATCGCACGCCGGGTTCGCTGCTCGATTCAGGACGGACTCTGGCAGTACATATTTTCGATCTATCCATGAATGTCCCCGGCGGCGATGCCGCAGCTTATGCGTCCGCGCTGGTGCTGATAGCAGCGCTACTACTCATCAATATGGTGGCCATGCGCCTGGCTACTGACTGGCAGCGTCGGAAGATAATGTCAGAGAACTCAAACGGATACTCCAATACCGATGCACCGCGAGCCTGAACCCACACCCACAGAACCAGCCAAAGCCGCTGATGACCCCCTGCGCAAGGCCGACAATGGCTATACGCTGGGGCCGGTACAGGCGGGCCCAGTGTGTTGCGACCCTCAGCCCTTGATCCAGGTCGAAAATTTTTCCCTTCGTTACGGCCTCAAGACCGCCTTGGCCAACGTTACACTGGATATTTACCGCGGCTGTATTACTGCACTGATCGGGCCTTCGGGATGCGGAAAAACAAGTTTTCTATCCTCCATCAATCGGCTTACCGACCTGATTCCCGGCTGTGGAATTACCGGCCGCATTTGCATCGATGGCGGTGACATCCATGACCCCGCCCGCGACGTACAGGCATTGCGGCGGCAGATCGGCATGGTATTCCAGAAGCCGACGCCATTTCCGCTCTCGATCTACCGTAATATCGAACTGCCTCTGCACGAGCATGGTGTTAAGCGGCGTGTAGACACGGTAGCCATTATCGAACAGGTATTGCGGGATGTCGGGCTGTGGGAGGAGGTGCATGACCGGCTGCATTCGTCTGCGCTCAGTCTTTCAGGCGGGCAGCAGCAACGTCTTTGCATTGCCCGCGCGCTGGCCCTGAATCCACGGATTCTGCTGATGGATGAACCCTGCAGCGCGCTTGATCCAATTGCCTCGGGTATAGTCGAAGACCTGATCAGCCGCTTGCGGGGCCGCTACACGATTGTCATCGTTACCCACAATCTGGCGCAGGCGCGACGGATCGCGAACTACGCGGCGTTTTTCTGGATAAGAGGCCATGCCGGAAGCCTGGTTGAATTTGGCCATTGCCGGCAGATTTTCGAATCTCCCGCACACGAGCTAACCGCCGCTTACGTGAATGGCGCGAGAGGATAACAAGCTGGTATTGACAAGGCGATTTTCGTGTTAAATCCGCACAGTCGGCGCTTGACACCAAGGTCCTCATAAAGCATAATCCAGCCCTCACGCAGTAATCAAAATGCATACCAGCGTGGAAAGTGTGGGTATTACTAGTGGGATTGAAAAAGATTGTTTCCGGCATGATGGATAAAAAGCGGTTCGAAATAACCGCTCAAAATGACCGTTGAATATAAGCAGTTCTCGGATGCATTGTGATCCTCCATGAACAATATTTTCTCCCGGTTGTCCGCATTTCTGGTAGATTTCCAGTCTCGCAGATCTGGAAAATTCACCGGAATATAAGCAACCATTTCAAATCGGCATTTAAAACTTTTCAAACCCCGCTAGAGTTATCGCCCGGCACCGCTGTAATTTAACCGGGCATTACCGATGAAATACATAGAAAGAAGGAGAGTATAAATGCAAGAAACCGCGTGGCAGGTTTCCCTTGTATTGATGTCGCTGATTACATTCGGAGTTATCTTACGTTGCCATCAATTCCGGCAAACGGGAAGAAGACTACGGGCCCTTGGTAAAGAGTGCATATGGTTTTCGCACGAAGTTATTCTGGGCGGTGGCATTGGTATTTTTCCCGGCAATGATTTATAACCTGGTAGGTCTGCCTTTGCCATATGGCGAAAGTCGCGCCGACTCCAAAATTGGTCCGGCACAGGTCATCAATGTAATCGGGCATATGTGGTACTGGGAAATGGATCGCGACCAGGTCGAAGTGGGGCAACCCGTCGAAATCCGTATTACCAGCGCGGATGTTAATCATGGCTTTGGAATCTATGACACTGATTTACATCTGGTGGCGCAGGCACAGGCCATGCCCCACTACACCAATGTAATCTATCACACCTTCAAAAAGGAAGGCACATACAAAGTGCTGTGCATGGAATATTGCGGTGTTGCACATCACAATATGATGACTGAAATCAAAGTTGGCAAATCTTAGAGAGGAATAAGCATGGCAAGCTATACCTATACCCCAGTTCCTGATACAGGGGCAAAGGCCGGCGTACTGGCCTATTTAGTCGTCTCAGCTGTTGTATTGCTGCTGATGATGGTTTTTGGTCTACTCATGAGGCTGGAGCAATCGCAATTCACCTCCATGGGAGGGCTCTGGTTTTATAAGATCATGACGTTGCATGGCGCCGGTATGGTAGGTATCGTTGCGCTGGCCGGCGCGGCTGTCATGTGGCATTTCCTGCGGCTGTACGTGGACCTCTCCAACGGCATATTCATGGCCAATCTGGCGCTATTCCTGATCGGCGTGGTGATGATCCTGGCCAGCGTCCTGCTGGGTGATTTCCATGCTGGCTGGACCTTTCTGTTTCCCTTGCTGGAAACTCGATGGGCTTGTGGAGCACAGGTGCCGCTGCCCTGTTCATGGGTGGTCTGCTGATAATCGGCGTGGGTTTCGTGCTGTTGCATCTGGATATTGCGCGCGCGGTCATCACCCGTTACGGCGGCCTCGGCCGTGGGCTTGGCTGGCCACAACTTTTTGGTCATGATGATGGTAACGCGCCGCCACCGACCGTGGTCGCCAGCACAATGGTGACGATCGTTAACCTTATCGGTCTGGTCGTCGGCGCCAGTATCCTGGTGATGATGCTGGTGAATCTCTATGTGCCAAGTTTTGAAATTGATCCGCTGCTTGCCAAGGGTATGATCTATTTCTTTGGCCATGTGTTCATCAACGCGGTTATCTACATGGCAGTGATTGCCGTCTATGAAATTCTGCCGCGATACACGCAGCGTCCCTGGAAATCGAACAAGGTGTTTCTTGCTTCCTGGACAGCTTCCACCATCATGGTCATGTTCATCTTTCCGCATCACTTGCTGATGGACTATGCCTATCCCAAGTGGTTTCTGATCGTTGGCCATATAATTGGCTATCTCAACACCTTTCCTATTTTAATAGTGACCGGCTACGGTGCCATGATGATCGTGTACCGTTCGGGCATTCGTTGGGACATGTGCTCACGACTGCTGTTTGTGTCATTGTTTGGTTGGGCGGTGGGCGCCATGCCGGCATTTATCGACGGCACAATCACGGTCAATTATGTAATGCATAACACGCTATGGGTACCAGGACATTTTCATACCTACCTGCTGCTTGGCATGGTCGCGATGGTATTCGGGTTCATGTACTATCTCGGAAAGCCAAATGAAAATGCCAAAGACAGCCCTATCGATGTCGCGGCCTTCTGGGCATTCGTTATCGGCACCATGGGTTTCACGATGTCGTTTCTCTACTCGGGAAAAATAAGTGTACCGCGCCGCTACGCGGAGCATCTCCCGGAATGGGTGCCCTACGATCGTCTGGCTTCGTATTTCGTAGTGTTGATACTTGCTGCCGTGCTGGTGTTCATATTCCGTTTCCTCTCACGGCTCGGGTTTCGCTGGCCGCGATTACCAGCGCGCATCTCTGGCGCGAAGTCTGGCTACTACATGATGAGGCGCGTATAACCCATGAACCCGGTGAAACGCAGCGTAGTGACAACAACGCTGGTGATTTCACTGGGTTCATGGTTTTTTTGGTGGGCTACGGACGGATTTACCGCGTTCACCGCTGAAACGGCGCGGAGAGTGGAAATTCTGCGCTCGCCCCGTCCGTTGCCGATGGTTACGCTCGAGGACCAGGATGGGAACAAAATCAGCCTGCAGGATTACGAAGGGCGACTACTCGCAGTAGACTTCATCTACACAAGTTGCACCACGCTGTGCCAAAGCATGGGCATGATCTTCAAGCAGATCCGCGACCTCATACCGAAGGAATCCCTGGGGCGCGATTTTGCGCTTATCAGTATCAGTTTCGACCCGGATCATGATGATACGGCCAGCTTGAAGAAATACGGCCAGGCTTACGGCGCTGACGGGAAAATCTGGCGTATTGCGAGGGTGCCTGACAAGGCGGAGCTCAAATCCCTGCTCGACGCGTTCGGCATCGTTGTGATCCCTGATGAATTCGGGGGATATGAGCATAATACCAGCCCTTCATCTCGTCGGCCGCGACGGACGCCTGAGGCTGATTACCGATATTGATAAAGCGGCACCGTTTGCTGAACAAGTGGTGACGTTGCTATGAGTAATCCCGCTTTACCCCGTGATGTCAAATACGGGATTGGCCTGGGGATATTGTATTTGCTCCTTGGAACACCCATGGCGCGCGATTGGCTGGAAGCAACCATGAGCCGTCACATGCTGGTGCAAATGCCGTTACTTGTGATATTGGGAATTATCGGCTGCCGGCTCTGCCCGTGCGCTGGCAGAACGCCGTTCTGGCGCGAGTAGGCGGCTCGGTGCCCTGCGTAATGGTTGCATTATTTGCCTCAAGCTACTGGATGCTGCCTCGCGCACTGGATGCGGCGCTGACGGAGCCTCTGGCTGAGGTTGGAAAATTCCTCAGCTTGCCGCTGCTCGTCGGGTTTCCTCTAGTCCTCGCCTGGAGGCGGCTAACCCTGATTGGCCGGGGCTTTGTCTGGACTAATTTTATTAGTATGCTGGCAGTGCTTGGTTGGCTATATATCGTTGCGCCCGTTCGGGTTTGCAACAGCTATCTGGTGAATGACCAGGAGCACGCCGGCTGGTATATGGTCATAGGTTCGATTCTGCTTTTCGTGTGGTGGCTCGCCACCTTATTTATTGGTAGCGGGGTTGGCCCGAATAAGCCGGGTAGTAACGGTTCGGGTACGACGCTCGCGTAAGATCGAGAGATACATTGTGTTAGGGGAATAGGAAAAAGCATGGACTATCATCCGCCGTATAAACTCATGGAAGAGGTTGAAGCTGCCAGCAAAAAGAAAGCGGGTCTGCCTGCTGGCGGAATGCTGGTTAAAGGCTTCCTGTCTGGTGCGCTTCTCGCGTATGGAACCGCGCTTGCTTTCAAGTGTTCTGTCGGCTTTTCCGAAGGCGCCGCTGCCCTCGTCTCGGGAGCCGTTTTTCCGGTAGGCTTCGCCATGATCATATTGCTCGGTATGGAACTTGCGACCGGCAACTTCGCCGTGCTGCCGGTTGGCGTTGTACGCGGCAAGGTAACGGTCAACCAGATGTTTCGCAATTGGGGCTGGGTATATCTGGGGAATTTCTTCGGCTGCGTGTTTGTCGGTTTTTTGATTGCCATCGCCCTGACCGAGGCTTTTATCGAACCTCACGGGGCGCTCGGCGAGAAAATCATCGCGGTGGCGATCTCAAAAACGCTCGTCTATGAACATGCCGGGGCCAATGGATGGCTGACCGCGTTCGTTAAAGGCATACTTTGCAATTGGATGGTCGCGCTTGGAACCATTCTAGGTATGGTGTCAACGTCCGCATTCGGCAAAATAGCCTCTATCTGGTTGCCAGTATCCACATTTTTTGCCTTGGCGTTTGAGCACTCGATAGTAAATATGTTCGTTATGCCGACCGCCATGCTTCTCGGCGCTGACATTACTGTCGGGCAATGGCTGTTCTGGAACCAGATCCCCGTCACGTTGGGTAACATTGTCGGAGGGCGCCGTATTTACGGGCCTGTTGCTGCATTATTGCTACAAGCCGTCTCCTCCGGTTACCGAGGACAAATCCGTACATAACGTAACCCGGACTGCACCGTAAAGAAACCATGATACGTTTCGCGATGGAGCCATTCGATGATTATGGTCAATCCGGTTATGGTCAATCGTTTTGCCGTAGATAAAATCGGCCGTTTTGCGATATAGCAATACCTGAGCAGGCGGGGATCAGCTTATACCTGCTTGCTCAGTATTTGCCCTCACCTCCCCACCTGGCTTACCCGTAACGCTCATCAATTCAAGTTTTGCATCGCTTGGCCCGATAGAGGCAATTGAGCTGCCGCACCCGCCTGCAGCTTCCCTTGATATAGCCGCCCTCCAGCCGGATCGGCCCGTTTCGATTTTTACTGCACAGCTCAATTTTCTTGACACGAAGTAGTTGTACGTTTAGGCTACGCGGTGTTTTAGGGAGGCCTTGGGGATAGCCCTGGGGGTTTTAGAAAAGACAGATATCGGACTAGGGAGAGGCCCTGATTGCTTGGCGATCGAG
>CAWKMH010000078.1:0-19428 GCA_963850515.1 uncultured beta proteobacterium | reverse complement strand
ATATTTTATTATCGCCATCTTCTTAAAAAGAAGACGGCCGGCTTTCCTGGTCATGGGCCATTCCGAACTTATTATGATTCAGTAGTGTCTCGTCAGGGATTACATAAATTCTGCGAGAAGAATAATCTTTCTATAGCAGCGGAATTCGGAGATGGATATTTGCGACCAGGAGAGGGTGCAATTCGGATAGCAATCGGTATGATAAAGCAGATTATCGCATCCCTATCCTTTGGAAAGCTTTCTGCGCGCCACACTAACCTTCTCTACGTTTTGCAACTGAATAAATGAATAGCGTTACCTGATAATCAGGCACACTGGAACTCGGGAACGCGAAGCTCCCGAGCGGGAAACTCAAGAAGGTTACCTCATAATTGAGATAACTTTCGGTATAAAAAAAGAATTCGTAACTCGCCAGAACAGAATTGACACTCCGGCATTAGCGGAAATCGTGGATACGGCTGATCATGCTTTTACGCGTAGCAATCAAAGCTGGTGAGCGCACCCTCTTGAAAAAATCAATTTCCGGCACTCGGTTTCGGTAGAGGTCTTATCCTTCAGGCCTCTTCAATTTGCCTTGGTTTCAGAGAACACCCAATATATCGCGTGGGCGCGGTCTTATGTGGCGCTCAAATATCGATAACATCCTCAGGGAGCGCTATCAAATAGCGATTTCTAGATTTAAGCGGGCTGCTGCTGTTTTTTGAACACAGCCGGACACCTGATCAGTTATATCCCGGCCTATTTCGCTCGAGTTACCCCTGTCTTTCTGTTTCATCGTCCGCTTTGGGGCATAGCGGACGGATTTCGCCCTCAGGCGGCCAGCAGTCGCCTGAGGGGCAAGTAAAGATTTGCCAGGCCCATCAGCATGTTCACCTGGACCGCATTCTTTGCTAGCCCCCGTAGCGTGTCTTGGTGAATCCAAACTGTTGTTTGATCACCCAATCATGCTCCACCCGTGCCCGGATAGAGGAATGTTCCGGTTGCGCTGCTTCTGACGCACCGAGAGATTCCGCCCAGGCTTGCGTTTGTCCTGTACGCACCAGCGTATTCCCATCCGTCGTGATCCCCGCTTTTGTACCTCGCTAGTGTAGCCCGCATCGTCAAAGATGACTTCGTCT
The DNA here is from genome assembly GCA_963850515.1 of uncultured beta proteobacterium. GTDB lineage: Bacteria > Pseudomonadota > Gammaproteobacteria > Burkholderiales > Nitrosomonadaceae > Nitrosospira. Next base: position 18,310 of record CAWKMH010000078.1, on the reverse strand, counting down.
TGCGCTCGCAGCAGCTTGGGCAGGACCTTGATGTCGGCTTCATTGGCAGCGGTAATCTCGATACTGTGTGCGCATCAGATGCACCTGGCAGCGCTGCCACGTCGCGTCATGGAAGTGCTTGGCGATGGCTTGCCCGAGCCCTCCATGCTGATCCGAGATCACGTATGCTACGCCCTTGAGTCCGCGCTTCTTGAGCAGCGGAAGGTCTCGTCCTAGTATTAAAACACATAACTAACGAAACATTTGCTATGCTGTCGCATACTTATCCTGTGACGAGGAGTTGGCCATGCGACAGACTGAATTGCATCTTACCGACAAGGATCGCGAATTGATTGAGTCGTACCGTGCGAGCGGTTTACACCATGCCCGGGAAGTCAATCGGGCACACGTCCTGTCCGCCCTGGACAGGGGCATACCGGAAGCCCAGATCATGGCGGTTCTCGGCATGGGCCGTACCGCTATCTGGAGAACACGGGCGGCATACTTGGAAGGCGGCGCGGAGCATGCGTTGCATGACCTGCCACGCCCCGGCAAACCTCGACGGTACGATATGGGCATCGAAGCCAGGATTTGCGCCCTGGCTTGCTCGCAACCGCCGGCCGGCGCCAAGCGATGGACGCTTGAATTGCTGGAGCAGGCCGCGCAAGCGCAGGCGGGGGTTGGCCCCATCAGCCGCGAGACCGTCCGCCGGTTGCTAAAAAAAACTGCATCAAGCCGTGGCGCAAGCTGATGTGGTGTGTCGGCACACTGACGCAGGAGTATCGGCAACGCATGTACGATCTGCTCGACCTCTACGCTCACCCGTTGCGGCCGGGCGAACCCGTCGTCTGTCTGGACGAGAAGAGCAAGCAGTTGCTCAAGGATTCTCGTGCGCCTTTGCCGATGCGTCCCGGAACACCTGTGCGGCTGGATTATGAATACGTGCGTGCCGGTACGTGCAACCTGTTTGTGGCCGTGGAGCCCAAGGGTGGCCAGCGAACCGTCAAAGTCACCGATCGCCGCACCAAAGCCGACTTCGTGACCTTCGTCCAGTACTTGCTCCAGCAGGTCTATGCCAAGGCGAAGCGCGTCCATTTGGTGCTGGACAACCTCAATACCCATTTCCGCAAGGGCTTCGAGGAGGTGCTCGGCGTCAAGGAAGCCCGCGCGCTGTTGCGTCGAGCCGTATTCCACTACACGCCGAAACACGCCAGTTGGCTCAACATGGCTGAAATCGAAATCGGCATCCTGGATCGCCAGTGTCTGAATCGGCGTCTGCCGGATCGAACCACGCTCGCCACCGAAGTCGATGCCTGGCAGCAGCGCCGCAACGCCGAACGCCGTTGCATCGAATGGTCATTTACCCGGCAGGATGCGGACAAGAAAATGGCGCGGCATTATGTTTCTTAATTAACGTGTTTCAATACTAGGATAATACAAACATTAAACCCGGCGAGCACAGATATCGGATGCGCATGCATTCGTGCTGTCATCCGCTGACCCGACAGCGGCAGAAAAGGGTGGCCGCCTTAGTCACCTTTTCTCCGGTATACTCTACAACATCATGCCCGGACCCCTGCTGATTATTGCTTCCGCCGCCATATTGCTTGTCACCATGGCTTTTCTGGTGATCAGGCTCAGCATGCTTTCGACAATGGTGCGCGAACTGTTGGGGCATCAGGCGAAGTCGATGGAAGACAAGCACCGCGACATGCTCAAGGACCTGCACGAGGGGTTGGCGAAGCAGGGGGACCGATTATCGGAGGCGCTCGGTAAAACTTCCGAGCAGTTGCGCGGCACGGTAGAGTCGCGATTGGACCAGATCAGCGGCCATGTTACCGAGCGTCTTGACGAAGGGTTCAAAAAGACAAACGAGACTTTTACCAGCGTCATGACGCGGCTTGCGACTATTGATGAGGCGCAGAAAAAAATAGATAGCCTCACCACCAATATGGTGAGTCTGCAGGAACTTTTGGGTGACAAGCGTTCCCGCGGCGCATTTGGCGAGGTGCAACTGGAAGCGCTGGTTCGCAATATTCTGCCTGCCGCTGCCTATACAATGCAGCACACGCTTTCCAACGGTAGCCGTGCCGACTGCGTGTTGAGGCTTCCTCCACCGACCGGCATGGTGGCGGTGGACTCAAAATTTCCCCTTGAAAACTTTCATCGCATGTTTGACCGCCATGCGGATGAAGCCAGCCGGGCCTTGGCTCAAAAGCAATTCAAGGCGGACGTGAAGAAGCATGTGGACGATATCGCCAGCAAATATATTCTGCCGCCGGAAACCTGTGACGGCGCGGTGATGTTCGTTCCGGCGGAGGCCGTTTTTGCCGAAATCCATGCCTATCACTACGATGTGGTCGATTACGCCATGCAGAAGCAGGTATGGATAGTCTCACCGACAACCTTGATGGCGGTGCTGAATACCGCGCGCGCGGTGTTGAAAGATATCGAAACTCGCGAGCAGGTGCATATCATCAAGGACGAGCTCTCCAGGCTCGGCAAGGATTTTGCGCGATTCGACGAGCGCATGAAGAAGCTTGCCGATCATATCCGCCAGGCTAATCAGGATGTGGAAGAGGTACACGTTTCGAGCCGCAAGATCAGCCAGCGCTTTGCCCGGATCGACGCGGTGGAGCTGGAAGTCCCCCAGGTTGAAACCCCGTGCTGGAACCCGGCGATGGCTGACTCCGAATCTCTATGCTTTCGAACTTTAAAGCCTGGTATCGTCGCCGCATCCTTAAAAATGAATCCATACCTGATGATATCTGGCAAAAGGCCGTAACGCGTCTGAGATTTTTGAGCGGCCTTGATACGGATGAGCTAGAGCGATTGCGTGAATACGCCACGCTGTTTCTTCATGCAAAGCAGATAAGTGGCGCGCACGGGCTGATTGTCACCGATGAAATGCATGTGCTGATCGCAGCGCAGGCTTGCATTCTGATCCTGAATCTCGATCTGGATTATTACGACGGCTGGGTCGAAATTATTGTTTATCCCGGTGAATTCATCCGCAATTATGAGTATGTGGACGAAGATGGGGTAGTGCATCATGCGGCTGAAGCCGCATCGGGGAATCCTGGCTCGGCGGGCCCCTGATACTTTCCTGGGAAGATGTTTCCGCTGCTGAAGCCGGGTGGGGTATAACGTCGTAATACACGAGTTTGCGCATAAACTCGACATGCTGAACGGCGATGCCAACGGATTCCCGCCATTGCATGCGGACATGAGCCGGCAAGCATGGAGCGAAGCTTTCAGTGAAGCTTATGCGGCTTTTTGCAGACGTGTCGATGCGGATGAGGCGATGGAAGTGGATCCCTATGCGGCCGAGGATCCCGCGGAGTTCTTCGCAGTAATGAGCGAGGCATTTTTTGAAATACCCTTGGCGGTAAAGCTACATTTTCCTGGGGTGTATGAGCAGTTGGCACTGTTTTATCGTCAGGACCCTGCCGCAACGTTGGAGAAAATCGTGACCGGATATTACATCAGCGGCGATATTGGCGGAACCAAGACATTGCTACAGGCAACTGAACTGAAGGACGGCAACGCTCAGGTATGCTGCGAACGCCGTTATGCCAGTCAGGAATACTCGTGTTTTTCCGATATGCTGAGGGAGTTCTTGCGGGAGACAATGACGCTGGGCATTGGCTCCAACCCCGTAAGCGCCTGTTTTGCGGTGGCGGGACCCATCACGCAGCAGGTGGCGAGTCTCACCAACTTGCCTTGGGTGATGGATAGCGCGGCTATCACAAAAGAATTTTCCATTCCTGTCGTTAAACTCATCAACGATTTTAAAGCCGTGGCATTGGGTATTGAAACCCTGCCCGAGAGTGACCTGGTAACGCTGCAGGCAGGGAAGCCTTCTGCCATGGAGCTTCGGGTTACGCTTGGCGCAGGCACGGGCATGGGTGTGGCGTGGCTCATATGGCAAGACGGCCGCTATATACCCTTGTCCAGTGAAGCAGGGCACATGGATTTTGCTCCCGCGGATGAATTGCAGGATCGCTTGCTCCAATATTTGCGAAAGAAATTTGGCCATGTATCGATCGAGCGGATACTATCAGGACCGGGATTGACGAATACTTTCAATTTTCTGCAGAGCCGACTTGAATAGCACGCCGGCGCTGGTGCAGGTGCGGCTGAAGCCCGATGGCGCGGCGCAAGTATCAGACCTCGCTTTCAACCACAAGCATCCCATTGCGGTGAGAGCGATGGATTTATTTGTTGAGATTTATGGTGCTTATGCCGGGAATCTGGCGCTGGCGGGGCTGTGCCGTAATGGCGTGTATGTGGCGGGCGGCATTGCCCCCAGAATCATCGATAAGCTGAGAGAAGGCGGTTTCATGAAAGCGTTTCGCGACAAGGGACGTTTTTCCTCATTGATGGAGGATATCCCTGTGCATGTGGTGATGAATCCAAAAATCGGACTGCTGGGTGCTACGCAAGAAGCGCAGCGTGATTGCCAGAAACAATTAATGACCGCGATTGCCCGCGCTGACGTGCGTTGTCACGAGTCGTTGCCTGAACAATAACGATCAGCCCGGTTTGCCATCAATCCTCGGTCGCCAGTAGAGCGGAGCATAGCGACCTGCCCAGAGTGTGAAGCAGATCAGCCAGGACAGTCCTGCCAACAGGTATAGAGTCATGGCAGCCGTACCGAAAGCGTCAGGCAAAAGATCGGGAAATATCCGCAGCAAAACCGCGGCCTGAAACCCGATAAACAGCAGCCAGGTAAATTTGTCCAGCACCAGCGCGTTTCCAGAATGCCCAAGCGTGACGCGCGAAGCCATGCCCAGCACCATACTGGCGAAATATCCGATTGCCAGCGCATGCAACGGTGCGAGGCCAAATACCAATAATTCACCGCCGCTTATAAAAAACACCAGACTTTGCGTTCCGTATAGCAGCATGGAAAGCCCGAGCCACGCAAATGCGATATGCAGCACAGCGAGAAGGTGGACCCGGAAGCTGCGCAATAATCCCCAGGTAAAAGACAAGTATATGGCGCAAGCGGCCAAGGGCAAGTCGAACAGCCACAGATAGGGAAATGCGTTTTCCCATAATTGCAATATGCCGTGCGTAGCGGAACACGCGAGCATCAGCCAGAGTATCCAGTAGGGTCTTACCAGGACATAATCCTCCAGCACCCGGCTCGAGAAAAACGGGATCATGCGGTGGCTCACCGTCATGACAACCGGCAGCAGAAAAAACCAGATTCCGGCACTGCGTGAGAAATCCAGCATTATGGAATTTTCGGTCAGCAACCATAACAGATAAGCGGCTATCCCCAGCCATCCGGATATGAGCGCCGCGCTGGCTGCGGTTGCGTGGCGCCTATCCTTATCCTTTGCTTTGAGGAGAACACACAGCAGCGCGTAAACCGCTATACTGAATCCCCCCAGCAGTGTCGCCACGCCTGCGGCAGCGATCAATTTTTCAGTCGCCAGACCGAGATAAAAAAGTGCGATGCCCGCAACCATCAGCAGGCAGGAGGCGACAAAGTGCCGTGGCTGAATTTTTTCTCCATTCATCCAACTGGGAAAAGTGGTAAATAAAAAACCCAGGATAAAGAATGAGAAAAAACCATAGATCATCAAAAAGGCGTGAGCCCAGATCGGCGCTATACTCCATTCCAATGGGGCACCGCAATATCATGGCGCCCGGCGAGATCGAGTACCCACCACAACAATGTGAGCACACCTTGCAGAGCTCCCGCCAGAAACATGCTGTGATGCGGCGCTGCAGCGAGACGGTGCCAAACAGACGCGCTGTTATTCATATATGAGTAGCCAGGATAAGCTGGTTTACTTGAGAGCAGATATTATTACGGCGCTGTAACGATCTAATAATAGCGGGCCTGAACCTGAAGGTCAGCTGTTTTAAAATATCAATATCTGAATTTCAATATTTTCGGGCGCAACATCAGCATATGAGCAAAGCGTTTACCAAGGAAACAGAACCGGCTGATGACCTTGAAGAAGAGGTTATCGACACCATATCCTCTTTACCGGCCGGCAGCAGAAACTACATCACCCCCGGCGGCCATGCACGGCTGATGGACGAGTTTCAATGGCTGATGAATAAAGAGCGTCCCCATGTGACCGCTACAGTATCATGGGCTGCCAGCAATGGCGACCGTTCGGAGAATGCCGACTATATCTATGGAAAAAAGCGCCTGCGTGAAATCGACCGGCGTATACGTTTTCTGACCAAACGCCTGGATATGGCAGAAATAGTGGATCCGGCCGCCCCAAGAGATGACGAAACCCGTATTTTTTTCGGCGCAACCGTTACATTCGCCAATGAGAAAGGCGACGAAAAAACAGTTGCTATCGTAGGTGTTGATGAGATCGATACATCCAAAGCCTACATCAGTTGGATTTCACCCATGGCACGCGCATTGATCAAGGCGCGGGAAGGGGACGTGGTGACATTGCACGCGCCGGGTGGGACTGAAGAACTGGAAATTCTGGAAGTCAGATACCAGATGATTCCGATGGAACCATTCGGACAAGCGGATGAGGCTGAGATAAGTTGGCAGCTGATACAGATAGCCGCTGAAAGCTTACTCGTGTCCAACCATGAAATTTATCAGTTCCCGCGATAATCCATTCTTTAAAAAAATGATCAAGCTGGCCGGGTCTGCGCAACAGCGCAGAGCAACTGGCTTGACACTGCTGGATGGCATACATCTGGTCGCCGCCTATCATATCGCACTGGGGCAGCCGGAAGCCCTCATCATGAGCGAGTCAGGCAGGGAAAGCGCGGAAATAAAACGCTTGCTGGAGGAATGGAAACCCAGGGAAGGTTTGAGCTTGGTTGTGCTGAGCGATCTCGCTGTTTCGCGAGGTTTCTCCAGTCAAGACTCCGACCGGTATCATGGCGCTGGCACGCATCCCCTCGGCCGAAACCATCCTCATACATAAACCTGTAAGGAATGAAAACAAGCGTGGAGGAAATGAAGGTTTTTGCGTGTTGCTCGAAGCCATACAAGACGCTGGAAACGTTGGCTCCATACTGCGGTCCGCCGCCGCCGCAGGAGCAACGGATATTTACTTATCCAATGATTGCACGGATGCATGGTCACCCAAGACGCTGCGCGCCGCGATGGGCGCGCACTTTTTACTGCATATTCACGAACAATCCAATCTGCCGGAAGTGGCGCGTGCGTTTAGCGGCAAAGTAATTGCCACTAACCTGAGAGCGAAAAACAGTCTCTACCAGACCGGATTGACCGGGCCGATCGCGCTGGTGTTCGGTAACGAGGGCGTGGGCTTGTCTGATGCGGTGCTGCAAGTAATCACTGACGAAATCAGCATTCCTATGCCCGGTGGAACGGAATCATTGAACGTGGCGGCAGCGGCGGCGGTATGTTTTTTTGAGAGAGTAAGGCAGATGGAATCGGCTCGATGAAATGTTCAGCTTCAGATTTCCGGATTTCCTTTACCAAAGACATCCCTATGCTTGCTTGCGATACTGTATCGGCTTCAACTGCTCCTCCCGCATGATCCAGCCAGTGTTCCAGCCCCTGCGCATTAAGCCCGACATCCAGGCTTAACAGAGAACGAATTTCTTCCCCCGGCAATTTGCAGCCGTGTGCGATAACTCGCTGCAACAGCAACTCTCCAAGTTCCTCTACTAGTGCGGAATGCCTGTTGGGAGCGTCGCGCAGTTTCCTGGCTATCGACACATGGGCATCGATCAAATCGTGCATCTCGGCCGCATGGCGCGGCAAATGGCCGATGCGGCCGTAGTGTGTAAGAAAAGCATAAGAAGGATGGTAACTCATGATCCGGTCCAACGAGGCATGCGCGGCTATCGGATCGAACTGCACCGGCGTAGTGGTCGGGAACACGAACTCCATGCCGTCCACGTCGAATTCGCGATAGGAGATGCCGAATGTGTCGCCGGTAAAAAACGACTGGCTTTGCTTATCGAAGATGGAGTAGTGATGACGTGCGTGGCCTGGCGTATCAAGAAAAAGTAATGGCCTGCCGTTGAAATCCAGGCTGAATCCATCGGGTGCCTCAATGATGCGATTTGCCTCCACTGGACGGATAACCCCATAGACACGTTTGAATTCCGCTTCGCCATACACTTCCATTGCGCTTGCAACCAGCCTGGCAGGGTCGGCCATGTGTCGCGCACCGCGGGGATGCACCACCAGTTTCGCATTGGGAAAACGATGCATGAATTCGCCCGCGCCCCCAGCGTGATCCAGATGTATATGGGTCAGGAACACGTACGCCACGTCCGCAGGGGCAATATTCTTTTTCGTGCAGGATTTCCATCAGGCCGGCAACGGAAGATGATGTTCCGGTATCCACCAGCGCCGCTTTTCCTGCTTCGACAATCAGGTGAATCGCGGCCAGTCCCGTGCGGAAATAGTCCGCATCGATAGCGCTAATACCATTGTCGTAGTCGGTGACCTGAGGCAGGCGGACGGACAGCGTCGGAGCCTCAGTTGATGCTTCTGCTTGGGTATGAAGGCGATTATTCGTCAAGATCTAATTGTATCGGTAAGCTATCTAAAACCAACCCTTGCTATGCTATCGGGTGTTTCAATTGTTCAAGTATTGCGGGGTTTTCCAGCGTAGAAACATCCTGGGTTATTTCCTCGCCTTTAGCCAGCGTGCGCAGCAAGCGCCGCATGATTTTGCCTGAACGGGTTTTCGGGAGATTATCGCCGAAGCGGATTTCATCGGGTTTGGCAATAGGACCGATTTCTTTCGATACCCAGTCACGCAATTCCATTGCAATATTGTGGGCATTCTCGCCCTCCGGGCGCTCGCCCTTGAGCACCACGAATGCGACGATGGCTTCGCCCCTGATTTCGTCGGGTTTGCCCACTACCGCCGCTTCCGCGACAAGGGGGCTGGCCACCAGCGCGGATTCGATTTCCATAGTGCCTAAACGGTGACCGGCAACGTTCAATACGTCGTCAGTGCGCCCCATGATCCAGAAATAGCCATCCAGGTCGCGGTTGGCGGAATCGCCGGCCAGATAATATTTGCCGCCAAGTTCTTCGGGAAAATAGGTTTGCTTGAAGCGTTCCGGGTCGCCCCATAAAGTACGTGCCTGCGGCGGAAACGGGCGTTTGATGACAAGAAACCCGCCCTTGCCGTTAGGCAGGTCGTGACCTGCCTCATCCACAATGGCCGCCATGATGCCGGGCAAGGGCAGCGTGCAGGAGCCGGGCTTGAGCGGCACCGCACCGGGCATGGGGGCAATCATGTGGCAGCCCGTTTCGGTCTGCCACCATGTGTCCACAACGGGGCAGCGGGACTGGCCGACGACGGTGTAATACCACATCCACGCTTCCGGGTTGATCGGCTCACCTACCGAACCGAGCAGGCGCAAAGAGGAAAGATCATATTTTCCCGGCAACTCGGGCCCCAGTTTGATAAGCGACCGGATCGCAGTGGGCGCCGTATAAAATGTAGGTGACTTTATGGTCCTGAATTATTTTCCAGAAGCGGCCGGCGTCGGGATAAGTGGGAACCCCCTCGAAGATGACCTGGGTGGCGCCCACTGCCAGCGGACCGTAGGTAACGTAGCTATGCCCTGTAACCCAGCCCACATCGGCGGTACACCAGAAAATATCGGTGGGTTTGTAATCGAAAATCCACTTCATGCTTGTGATCGCGCCCAGCAGGTAACCTGCTGAAGAGTGCTGCACACCTTTGGGTTTGCCGGTGGAACCAGAGGTATAGAGCGTGAATAGCGGGTGCTCGGCATTGACCCATTCGGGCTCGCAGGTGTCGCTCTGGTCCCTGATCAATTCGTGCCACCAGATGTCACGTGCTTGCAATTGCAGGTTGTCGTCACTGCGCTTATATACAATGACCGATTTCACGGAGTCGGTTTTACCCATGGCAAGCGCTGCATCCACCGCGGCTTTCAAATGGTTGACTTTGCCGCCTCGCCGTTGCTCGTCGGCGGTAATGACAGCCACTGCACCGGCGTCAAGAATGCGCTCATGAATGCTTTTGGAGGAGAAGCCGCCAAATACCACCGAATGAGTCGCACCAATGCGGGCACAGCCCTTGCATTGCCACCACGGCTTCGATACTCATCGGCATGTAGATAATGACACGATCGCCTTTCCTGATGCCAAGAGACTTGAGACCATTGGCAAACTGGCAAACGCGGCGATGAAGATCACGGTATGTGGAACGGGTGATTGTGCCATCATCCGCCTCGAAAATAATCGCAATTTTGTCTGGCTGGGTTGCCAGATGCCGGTCCAGGCAGTTGAACGAGACGTTCAGCTCGCCGTCATCAAACCATTTGAAGAAGGGATGATTCGTTTCATCCAATACGCGAGTGAACGGTTTGTGCCACAATATGTGTTCGCGCGCCAGTTTGCCCCAAAACGCAGGAAGGTCTTTTTCAGCTTCGGCGCAGAGGGCATGGTAAGCTTCAATGCCGGACACATTGGCTTGTTGAACAAACGCCGGGTCCGGCGGAAAAATGCGCGTTTCATGCAAAATGGATTTGATCGCGGCCACGGGATGCCTCCGATGAGTTTTTTATTTGGGAGATCGGTGAAATTGTATCATTCATAATATGTATGGAACCGCTGAAAAATAAGCGCTAAACGGAAACAGATATTCCCCGGCGCAACCAGTTATAATTCAACAGGGGTCTATTTCATTAAGTATAAAATTTTGCTAAAATAGCAATGACTATGGGCTCTTTCTAGCCCATTTTTTGTTTGTGCCGGCACTATGGATCTGTATGAATTGCTCGAATCGACCTTGGCCGGGCTGGGCTATGAGCTCGTTGACGTGGAGCGGTCTTCGCGAGGGAAGATGTTGCGTGTGTTTATTGACAAACCCGACGGTATTACCGTAGATGATTGCGGGGCCGTCAGCAATCATCTGAGCCGCTTGCTCGCGGTTGAGAACATCGATTACGATCGACTGGAAGTTTCATCGCCCGGCTTGGACAGGCCGCTGAAAAAGGCCGCTGATTTCATCCGCTTTGCGGGTGAGTCGGTTAAACTGAGGCTACGTGTGGCGTTACAGGGTCAAAGAAATTTTGTCGGAATTTTGCGTGAAGTGAACGATGGGATATTAAAGCTGGAAGTAGACGGAAAAATGCTTGATCTGGATCTAAACAATCTTGAGAAGGTTCGTCTGGTTCCAAAATTGTAATTATTCGAGAGAGATTGGCTGGAGGTAACATGACGCGCGAAGTTTTACTTTTGGTGGATGCGCTGGCGCGCGAAAAAAATGTCGAGAAAGACATTGTTTTTATCGCGCTTGAATTGGCGCTGGCATCCGCTACAAAAAAGCGTTTTCAAGAAGACGCTGATGTGCGCGTGTCGATCGATCACCAGACAGGCGATTATCAGTCGTTGCGCCGCTGGCAGGTAGTGGCGGACGATGCTGTGGAAGAGCCTGCCCGTCAAATTCCGTTGAGCGAAGCATTGCAGCGCAATCCTGAAATCGAATTGGATGAATTCATCGAGGAAGTATTGGAGCCGGTGGAGTTTGGGCGTATCGGCGCTCAAGCTGCGAAGCAGGTGATATTCCAGAAAATTCGCGACGCTGAGCGCGAGCAGATCCTGAGCGATTTTCTGGAACGTAAAGAATACATGGTTACCGGGACCATCAAGCGGATGGAACGCGGCAATGCGATCATTGAGTCCGGCAGGGTTGAGGCGGCGCTGCCCCGCGATCAGATGATTCCGAAGGAAAATCTGCGCGTCGGCGACAGGGTGCGCGCCTATTTATACAAGATCGACCGGACCGCCCGCGGTCCGCAGTTGATATTGTCACGGATCGCGCCGGAATTTCTTGTAAAACTGTTCGAACTGGAAGTGCCGGAAATCGAGGAAGGTCTGCTGGAGATCAAGGTTGCAGCGAGAGACCCAGGCTCACGTGCCAAGATTGCGGTCAAATCTCACGATCAGCGCGTTGACCCGATCGGTACCTGCGTAGGTATGCGGGGTTCGAGGGTGCAGGCGGTAACTGGCGAGCTGGCCGGAGAAAGGGTGGACATTATTTTGTGGTCCGACGATCCCGCTACATTCGTGATCAATGCGCTGGCGCCCGCAGAAATCAGCAGCATTCTGGTGGATGAGGAAAAGCACAGCATGGATATTGTGGTGGATGAGGATAACCTTGCCCAGGCTATCGGACGTGGAGGTCAGAATGTGCGGCTTGCGTCTGAGTTGACGGGCTGGGAACTCAACATCATGACGATGGAAGAGTCACAGGCAAAAAATGAAGAGGAATTTTCCGTACTCCGGCACCTCTTCATGGAAAAACTTGATGTGGATGAGGAAGTGGCGGATATTCTCGTGCAGGAAGGTTTTACCACGCTGGAAGAAGTGGCTTATGTGCCGCTCAACGAAATGCTGGAAATCGAGGCATTTGACGAGCAAACGGTCAATGAACTTCGCACTCGAGCTCGCAACGCTCTTTTGACGGAGGCGATCTTCAGCGAGGAAAAAGTGGAGAATATAGCAGAAGACCTGCTTTCGCTGGAGGGTATGGACAGCCAGACAGCGCGTGAATTGGCGGCCAAAGGAGTGAATACTCAGGAGGATCTCGCCGATCTGGCTGTGGATGACCTGATTGAAATGGTCGAGATGGATGCTGAACGAGCCAGGCAGTTGATCATGGCGGCGCGCGCGCCGTGGTTTGCCTCGGCAGATAGGGCATAGGTTATTAAAGGTTATCAATGTCTCAAATGAACGTAGAACAATTCGCTAGTGAACTGGGTGTGCTTCCTGCAGTGCTGCTGGAGCAACTCCGGGCCGCCGGCATCCGCAAGCATCTGACTGAGGATAGTCTGACCGAGAAGCGATAAAACCCAGCTTCTCGACTATTTGCGCAAAATCCACGGCGCCAACGAGGAAAAGGGCAAGATTTCTCTTCCACGCCGGCAGACTTCGGAGATCAAGAAGTCGGATAGCACCGGCAAGGCCCGGAGTATCCAGGTGGAGGTGCGCAAGAAGCGTGTATTTGTAAAGGGCGACTTGAGCGACCGAGATAAAGGCAGCGGAGCCTGCCGCAACTTCCGTTCCCGCCTGCGCTACCGCGCCGATTCTCACACCGGTGGTGGATGCGGCACAGCAGGCGTTGCGGCAAGAGGAAGCAAGAACACAGGCTGAATTGATTGCACGGCAGACTGCGGAACTGAGGGAAAAAAAACAACGGCAAAAGCCGGCAGCTAGATCGAGGAAGTTGAGCCGGCAGCCGCAACCCCGGGCGAACCCGCTGGCTACTCCTGAACCCGTACCCGCTGCGCCTGTCGGTACCCCATCGGTGGCGCCTGCGGTTGAGGCGGCCCAGCCTGCTCCAACCGAAGGAACATTGCATAAGCCGGTAGTCAAGCCGGAAGAGAAGGCGGCGAAGGCCGAAAAGAAAAGAAGCAGACCAAGCAAGTGGTCTGGAAAGATGACAGGGTCGAGAAACGTGGAGGACTCAAGACGCGGAGCGATTTGTCCAGCGTCAAGGGTTGGCGTACGCGCAGAGATAGACACGGTAAAGCTACCACGGAAGATCAGGGCGCTCACAGCTTTTCCGTGCCCACAGAACCGATTGTCCATGAGGTAATGGTGCCTGAGACCATTTCCGTCGGGGCGCTCGCGCAGAAGATGTCAATTAAAGCCGCCGAAGTTATCAAGACCTTGATGAAAATGGGGAACATGGTAACTATCAATCAGATGCTAGACCAGGAAACCGCCATGATCGTGGTGGAAGAACTGGGCCATGTCGCCAAATATGCGGCGCTGGATAGCCCTGAAGCCTTTCTTGCGGATACGGAACTACCCGGAACGGGATGAAGACGGAGCCACGTGCGCCGGTAGTTACCGTTATGGGCCACGTCGATCACGGCAAGACTTCGCTTCTGGATTACATACGCCGTACACGTGTGGCAAGCGGAGAAGCTGGCGGCATTACTCAGCATATCGGCGCCTATCATGTGGAGACTGAGAGAGGCATGGTCACGTTTCTGGATACGCCCGGCCATGAAGCCTTTACCGCGATGCGTGCGCGCGGCGCCAAGGTTACCGATCTGGTGATACTGGTCGTGGCAGCGGATGATGGCGTAATGCCTCAGACAATCGAGGCGATCCATCATGCCAAGGCCGCTAAAGTGCCGATCGTGGTGGCAATAACCAAAATAGATAAACCGGAAGCCAATCCCGAGCGTATCAGGCAGGAACTGGTAACGCAGGAGGTGGTGCCGGAAGATTGGGGTGGCGATACCATGTTTGTCGAGGTTTCAGCCAAGACCGGTCAAGGCATCGATGCGTTGCTGGAAAGCGTACTGCTCCAGGCTGAAGTGCTGGAACTGCAGGCACGTAACGGATGCTCCCGCCAAAGGTATCGTCATTGAGTCGCGGCTGGATAAAGGCCGTGGCCCGGTGGCGACAATACTCGTTCAGTCCGGGAACTTTGAAGCGTGGTGATATATTGCTTGCAGGCGCGGTATTTGGCCGAGTGCGGGCAATGCTCGACGAGAACGGCCAAGCCGGTGGAGCAGGCCGGACCTTCCATTCCGGTGGAAATTCAAGGCCTGTCGGAAGTCCCTGTCGCTGGCGAAATGGTAGTGGTGTTGACGGATGAGCGCAAAGCGCGTGAAATCGCGCTTTTCCGTCAAGGCAAATTCCGCGACGTAAAGCTTGCCAGACAACAGGCGGCCAAACTGGAGAATGTGTTTGAGCAGAAGGGTGAGGTCAAGGTACTCGCGCTTATCATCAAGGCCGATGTGCAGGGTTCTTACGAGGCGCTGACGCATGCGCTGCAAAGACTTTCTACCGACGAGGTCAGAGTTAATATTATCCACAGCGGTGTGGGAGCGATTACCGAATCCGACATTAATCTGGCGCTCGCCTCCAAAGCCGTTGTGATTGGCTTCAATAGCCGCGCGGATACGGTTGCGCGCAAGCTCATCGGTTCGACCGGGGTGGATGTGCGTTACTACAGCATTATTTATGAGGCTGTGGACGAAATCAAGGCAGCGCTATCAGGCATGATGACACCCGATCGCAAGGAGAATGTCACGGGTCTGGTAGAAATTCGCGAAGTGTTCCGCATTTCTAAAGTGGGCGTCTGTGGCAGGTTGCTGGTGCTGGAAGGAGTCATCAAGCGGGGTTCACTCGTAAGGCTGATACGCAATGGCGAACTGATCCATACTGGCGAACTGGATTCGCTGAAGCGCTTCAAGGATGACGTGAAAGAGGTTAGAGCGGGTTTTGAATGCGGACTATCACTGAAGAACTTTAATGATATCCAGGTGGGCGACAAAGTGGAAACTTACGAAATCGTCGAAGTCGCGCGTAGCCTTTAATGCGGGGCTAGCAGCCCGCATGGGGATATCATGCCTAAAGATTATTCCCGCTCGTTGCGGATTGCCGACCAGATTCAGCGTGAACTGGCCGATCTGATTCGCAACGAACTCAAAGATCCCGCGTATTGGCATGATTACTTTGACCGGTGTTGAGGTGAGTCAGGATTATGCTCATGCCAAGAATTTTCTACACCACACTGCGCAGCGAAAGCGACAATTTCCTCACCGGTAAAGGACTGGAGCACGCAGCTGGATTTCTACGCAGCCATCTGTCGCATCGATTGAAGCTTCGAGTAATCCCGCAACTCCATTTCATCTATGACGAATCGGTTGAGCGCGGGATGCGTTTGTCGCAACTGATAGATGAAGCCGTCGCGCAGGAAGGTCCGGAAACGAAACGGATGACACCTGATTTGTGGCTGATTATATTAAATCACCTCGTATATTGAATCCGCAGCTCATGAATCCTAAGATTGGGCAGTTCAAACGCATCAAACGCAGAATCAGCGGCGTCCTGCTGCTTGATAAACCTTCCCACATTTCGTCCAACCAAGCATTGCAAATAGCCAAACGCATCTTTACAGCCGGTAAGGCGGGTCATACCGGCACGCTTGATCCGATTGGCAACTGGGACTGTTGCCGATCTGCTTCGGGGAAGCCACAAAATTTTCCTCGGCATTGCTTGGGTGCGAACAAGACATATGAAGCGACGCTGAGGCTGGGCTATATCAGTACGACCGGCGATGCCGAAGGAGAAATTTCAGTTGCAAGTGAAATCAATCCCAGGATTTGAAGACTGACGCCTGACACAGATTGAGACAGTACTGAAAAGCTTTACTGGTGGAATCACGCAGATACCGCCGATGTACAGCGCATTGAAACATCGCGGGAAACCTCTGTATGCCTACGCCAGAGAAGGCGTGGAAATCGAACGGCAACCGCGTGAAGTCATTATCCACGATTTGCGCATGGAGGCGCATCGCAGGAGCTGAGATTGCGCATCGTGGTCAAGTGCAGTACGGGCACTTACGTCCGCACTCTGGCTGAAGATATCGGCAAGGCGCTGGGATGCGGCGGAGCCTATCTCACCGCTTTGCGTCGTAGCATTCTTGATAATTTTGACTCTGTCGCAGGCCTATACGCTGGATGCTCTGGAAGCTATGCCGATGGCAGCAACGAGATTCCTGTCTGCGCCCGGCTGATAGTCTTTTGCATAACTTCCTCGCCGCTACGGTTGACGGCGCGTCAGTGGCATCCTTGTTGCAGGGGCGGGAGTGGGGTCTTGCTCCTATTCTCTCCGAATAACTTTGCTGCTTAGCGGAAGGAAAGAGATTCGGCTGTACGATCAGGATAAACGTTTTTTAGGCTTGGGCGAAATTACGACACGGGGGCGAAATCGCCCCGAAAAGACTCATGATGGAACAGTAACCGCCGTTGGAGGTAGAGCAAACACGTTTTCGCTGCTTCTCTGATACGGTATATTTTTGCGGATCACTCATCCAGAAGTGGCGCTTTGGCGGCCTCGGCTGACTAACCGTTGATTACGCTGCACTGACCGACGGCCTAGCTGCTGGTAAACCCGGGATTATTCAGGGATCAGCAGCGCTATGAATTTTGCTTGGGATGCATGCTGTCGGTAACATCTTTGCCTATTCCGCGATAGCCGGTAAAGCGGCCGGACGGAATCGAACATGGGTTCGCCGCTAACCATCAGATACTGCTTGTGAGCCATCGGATTTGGTGCGGCTATAGACAAAATCGATGAAAGGCCGCCGTGCGGCGATATTTGCCTTGAATGCCGCATGCTCAGCTTCATTCCAGCGTGCGCCGTTATTTCCCCTGGATTCGCCTAGCAGGGCATCAACAGTGATGCCGAGCATTTCAAGGACGGGTCCATACACCTTGGTGAAATTCCCGTTCTCATCCTGCTCCCAATACCAGTCGGAGGCCAACTCGGTCAAGCGGCGAAAGCGTGCTTCGCTCTCGCGTAGTTCCGCCGTTCGCTCGGCTACGGTCTGCTCCAGCTTCTTGTTGTAATTCTCAAGCTTTTTATACAACAGGCGGACTTCCAGCATGTTGTGGATACGGGTCTGGACCTCGACCAGATCAAACGGCTTGCTGACGAAATCTTTCGCGCCGGCTTGCAGCGCCCGCAGCTTATGGCCCGGCTGGGCGGTGATCACGAGTACTGGAAGGTAGCCGTAGGGTTCTATTTTCTTCAGACCTTCCAGCACCTGAAAGCCATCCATGCCGGGCATTTGCAGATCGAGCAGAATCAGATCGTAGTGGTTCTGGCGATAGAGTGCGCAAACCTCGTGAGGATCCATGGTTGAGGCAATACGGGTATAGCCGGCATCGCTCAGCATTTGCTCAAGCAGCCGGACATTGAGCATCCTGATCGTCGACAATCAGAATTTTGGCATTAAGAATTTCGGGTTTACTAATCATTTTCTGTTCCCTATTCACTGGCAATTAATCAAACTTTTTCGAATTTCCCATTAGATTGTCCATCATTATAATGGTAATGGTAAAAGCGACTATTTCTCCGTAACCGATTTTTCCATGTCAGAACAGAAATGTCGGACCTACTAGCACGTATGTGCGGGATAAACATCGGAGCGAAAACGGGCACCGCGAACTCAATACCAATATTCCACTATATTCTTTCCTGAAAAAATTATATTGTTAACACGGAAATGCTTTTTCCAATCTCAAATGAGCTGGCGACTTTACGCGAAACAGAATTGGCCATCACATATATGCTCGCTCCGAAATTCGATCGATATATTTATTTGTTTGCTTCGCATGCCAGCAAAGCTCCCTCCACATTTTTCAAAAGCGTATTGACATCTTTGCCATTGAACGGATAAAGACCGATACCCGCAGTCGCTGTGACCCAAACATTATTCCCGCTGAATATTATAGGGTTGTGACAGCACTTTGATAATTTTTTCCGCCGCAAGTGTTACACCAAGCTTGACGTTACTGACATGCGGCATTGCGATCACAAATTCATCAC
>CAWKMH010000077.1:0-30173 GCA_963850515.1 uncultured beta proteobacterium | reverse complement strand
ACACCGTAAAAAATTTCTCTCAAGCCATTGTCCAACACCTCGCCGAAACCATACCGCAGCGTTTCGTTGCCAAAAGCGGGCCGAGAAATCGCGTTGGAAAGATTTTCATAGACTATCTCCGCAACGGCTTCGGTGCAACGACCGTATCGGCCTGGTCAGTACGCGCACGTCCGGGCCTGGGCGTGTCCGTGCCACTGGCTTGGGAAGAGCTCGATTCGCTTACGAGCGCCAGCCGCTGGTCGGCCCTGAATATCCATGAGCGGTTGGATAAGGGCAACGGTCCATGGGCAGATTATGGCGCTACAAAGCAATCAGTGGTACCGGCCATGAAAACGCTGGGATTCAAGCCGACAAAAAAGCGGTGACGTGAGCCAGCGGGTGCCGGTGCGGGATTCCGCCATCACGGGACGGGGAACGCGGCTTTACGTAACGCCTGCATATTTCACCCGTTCAGGCTTGTTTACAATCGCCCGTTATGGGGATTTCTCTTTTTCCTCTAAATGAACGGAAGCTCTTTCTACAGCTTCAACAGCTTCTTCCGTATGTTCCTCTTTAGCTTCTTCAATTGCCAGGTCCATTTCTTCAAAGATCTCCCTGTCATGCTCTGCCTTCTCGTGTTCGCCGTATATGGGTTTTTGAAGGGTGGTATAGGGATGTTCCTTATTCTGCTCGATCAGTTCCTTCTTCGCTTCTTCCGTATGTATGCGCACGCCTTGCGCGCTTCCTTTTTTTCCACTTTCGATTGCCTCTTCCAGATGCTCATGAGCTTTCTCACCATGTTCGTCGGCGCCAGCCAGGGTGGGGCTCGCGGCAAAAAAAATCAGACTCGCTAAAAGCCCGCAAGCGTGGGATATTTTCATCAAGAGGGTCCTGATCGATGGATAAACATATTTCGACATAACGCAGAGGCCCGTGCAAAAAAATCGGCTCCGGTCTTATACGCGACGCAACGCCGGGTTACTGCGCGATAAACGGAACTGATGCGCATCATTTCAAAAATTGAGGATAAGGAGGATGGCCGACCGATGATCAAGTTTGGATTTTCGATTTACACGCGAAGCCGGGAGCAATAACACGAAGAATTATCACTATGGCTTGACGCCGGTAACCACGCTGAAATAACCAAAAGCCGGATACACCTGAATATCGTGAAAACCGGCGTCCTTCAGCATCACGGCCAATTCAGCGCCTGAATAGCATTCACCTTCCGTCCATCCCAGCATTAGCATGCTATATGCTGCAGCAGCAAGAGGTCCCGTCTTTTCGTTGTTGTAGAGGATATCGTGAATGATGAGGCGCCCGCCGCGCTCGAGGCTCTGGAAACTTTTTTCCGTAAGGAATCTGCACCTCTCCGGAGGCCAGTCGTGGTAGATGTTGGAATAAAAATGTAGATCAGCTGCCGGGAATGGGTCGTTCCACATATCGGCAACATGGGTCGTTACACGATTTTGCACGCCGTACTGATTAATGAACTCTTGAGCGACTTCGCATATAGGCTCCAGATCCAGGACCACCGCATCCAGATTTGGCGATTTCAACGCAGCCACGATCGAATGAGCTCCCGAACCGCCGCCTATGTCGAGCATCAGTTGATGGCTGGTGAGATCCAGGACGCTTGGCCAGGCAGAAGCCAACGTCATACTCATGCTGTGCATGCCACGCGTAAACCTCCGCGCCAGTTCCGCCTGCTCTTCATGGGATTTATAAATATCGCCCCCTCCATAAGCCTGGGGTGAGTCGGTGAGCACGGCCCTTTCCAGGCTTGCGTAGGAAAACACCTCTGAATTGTCAATCATCATATCCCAGAAAAACCCGAAGTAGCTGGGGCTCTTTTCGAGGAGGTAGTCTTCTGCAAGCGGGGTAAGTGAATAACGCGTGTCCTCGAGAGAGAGAAAGCCCAACGCTGTCGCGGCCGTCAGGATAGCCTCGGCCGGTCGCGGTTTAATGTCCGAGTGCCTTGCAGATTTCAGGCAATGTACGCGCTCCATCCCCAAGCAAGGTAAAGACCTTCACTCTATGGGCTATGAGTAATGCCGGGTACCCATACACCGCAAACGGTACATCCCATACGCGCCGGTCATCCGATCGCGGCTGTGAAATATTTTCATACGTTATTTGGGTCATAAAATCCTCTTCCATTGTGATTGATTTGCTCGCTTTCCATATCTCGGGCACCAAGGCGCACGCCCAAGTTTCAATGTCAGGGTCTTGGCAATAAAGAAGCAAGTAAACGTCTGGTATCGGCTTCCTGCTGCATGCTGAACTTCGAGATCAAGTCCCGGTTGCGGTTCACATCGTACTGGATACCAAGATAATAGATGAGTTTTCCCTGTCCATCCAGAAGCGGAGTGAGTGTCAGATGGTTAAAGAAAAGTTCGCCATCCTTTCGATAATTCCGTATGGTCACTTCGATGGGCAAGTGCTTGCTGATGGCCTGCCTCATCGCAAAACGCGCCTCCTGTTCACGGTCGCCCTTCTGGAGAAAACGGCAGTTGCGTCCGAGGATCTCCTCTTGCGGATATCCAGTCATGATCTGGAATTGCTTATTGGCATAAACGATGGGCATGTCCTCCTGATCGGGATCCACCAGTGTGATTCCGTTTATTGAGCTGTCCAGTATTTCAGACAAGATCTGCGGGATTAATCCGGGATCCTTTTCCACTACAAAAGTCATTTGTTTCTCCTGGATATTTGCGGAATGGCAGGCCGCTAGCTGGCCGCGTATTTTTTTGCTTCAGTTAAACGCTTCAAATTTCTTACCGTTCGTTGCGCGCCTTCCTGAACCACTACCCGAATCAATTTCTCGAACGGACGCATGAACATCTGAATCTCGAGCAATTCAAAAGTAAAGATCAACTCGGACGATTTGCCACTATCGATGCATCGTATCTCATAGCTGCAGCGGAAAGGATCGGCAACTCCGGCAAAGCCCAGGCGCTTGTTTGGCTCATACACATTTATTTTGAATTGGGTTTCCGTCCGGCGGCCTTGGTCAATACGCACCTGCCTTGCGATAGTTCCTAACCTCGGGGGGCCGCTGGTCACCGACTCAAGCTCAACGACCTCAGGAGACCATTTGGGATAATTTTCAAAGAATCCTTCTCCCAAATAGCTGAAGACGTGTTCGGGCGAAGCAATCGATCACAATGTTCGCTGTCGCTACAACAGGTTCTTTGGAACCTAAACTGAACATACTTCGTGCCCCTGTTTTGCAGCCTACAGGCTTGAGTTGTACTTCGACGAATAACGGTAGCTGTTATCGGTTGGGTTTGGTGCGGCTTGATGGCCTGGAAATAAACCGAGCAGTCACCGTTTATTCCAGTGAATGTGCGCACATGCTACAGCTTACCGCGGAATTATTCTCATAACCACTTTAGCTGAAATTTGCACTATTTGAATTTCGAATAATTTTTCAGCCGTTCCGTCACGCCGGGTAAGGGAGGTGCCACGTATTTTTGACGCATATGGACGATCCGAGAGCAGAATTTTTCCGAGGTGACCTTTGCTTCCTGCTGACAAAACAACGTTTGTTCAGGAGGTGGGGAATAGTAAGTTACTATAAGGATTGGCACACTTTGATCCGTGCGCTTACACACATATGATGGGAGGGGCGAAATATCCATCTATTTTCGGCGTCCTTAACGATTCTCGGTGTTTTCCGATTCTTGGTGTTTTTCGCGCTTCTTGGGATTGAGCTTCTTTCTTTTGTGGCGTGGTCTCTTTAACTGAAGCAATCAGCGCCCTGCAATTGGTATCCTCGCCCGGACCGGTCTCTATCAGCGGAATCAATGCAGCGGCCGGTGTCGCGAAAATGCCCAGCAGAACTGCCGAGCCGACGCGTATGGCAGAATTTTGTCCGGATACACGGTCGGGTCCTTGAAAGTGCCACCGATATGCACGGCGTACGCAAGCTCAAAACACTGATGTGTTTGGGTTGCGGCGAAATCTTCAGGTGGATGGTTTCGTCGACGAGACTTATCCATCCTCCGCCAATAATATTTGTTTCTGTTGTGTCAATGACAAAAACCTTGCTGGTCATGATTCCTTTCTTGATATCGAAATCGCTGACAGCGCAGCGGATATTGGCGTTTTTATCCCCTGCGATCAGAAGCTTGAGAATCCGCGCTCCATCGAGCCCTATAATATCCAGCATCAGTTTGCTGATCTGGCCGTCAGACATGATCAACCCGAAGGTGCCATCCGCCGATGCGAGAAGTGCGCCCACAGACTTGCCGTGCCCCGTTACCGTTGTTGTGCCACCTATCAAACCTATGCTGCCCTTGGTTAGCTCGATCTTCAAAGGCTTCGGTAACTGCAGCCTTTTAAAGTCAACCTTGGCCTCTGCGGCTGGTATGTCCTTCCCGTGCATTTATTGCGACCCTGGAAATAATCTTCCCGCCTGCGACCGAGAAATTGGCGGGGTCCAGGGGTCAGCAGCCATCGACCTTGAGATGCGTTACCAGATGCTCGACCGGCAATTCCTTGTTGCGAATCGATTCTCCGGTGAACTTGACGTCCGCGTCCATTGCCCGCAACCGGTCCACCTTGAATTCCTGGTCCGGCAGCACGCGGCCCCGCTGGGCCTCTATCGACGCTTTTTTCTCCTGTTTTTCGGCAGGATTATCTTGCGGTTGCGGCGCACGCCGGGCTCCCACAAAACCTTTCAAATCGTTCAGGTCGAGGACTTTTGATATAACATCCGCGCGCAGCATGGGGCGCTTGCCGCCGGTATCAAAAAGTATATCGCCGCCGAGATCGCTTTTGCCTACGTCTCCCGAAAATTGCTTCATCGACCACTCGGTTTTCTGGTGCGTAAGCCTTCCCGAAATGCGGTATGGCGGTGAGGGAAAAAATACAATCCCCACCATCGGGTAAAGTGCGGATAGATCCTCTCCACGTATTTCCAGCTTCAGATCCATTGCGGACAGCTCGGCAAGCCCCGGTAATGATGCCGTCAACCGCGGCGTGAGTCGTCCGATTTGAGCGCTCGCTTTGATGGGATGGGGAGCGTTTTATCCGCAAGCGAGCATCACCTTGCCACCCTTGGCTTGCGCCGTGAATTTCAGGCCGGTGAATGTGCCTTCGGCCGCCACATCGAGCGGCATTTCCCGCGCGTCCGCTGCCGGATCGGTGTGTATGCTTACCGTTACTTCCGTCTTTGTCTTGGGATCGCGGAAAATGACCTTTCCCTGGTCCAGAACGAGCCTGCCGATTTCCGGCAATTCCATTTTCTCTTTTTCGTCCTTTTTAAGTCCGGTTTGCGCTTTCCATCCTCACTCTTCTCAAGGATGATTTTCGGCCGGAATATGGATACCTCGGGTAGTACGACATGCCCGAGGAACAGATCCCATAGACTGACGCGGAAAGCGGCCTTATCGACGTCGAGCATCGGTTGCTGCGTGCCCCAATCAGCATTGGCAAGTGAAAGTCCTCCCATACTGATCAGCGGATTGAGCGATAGCCTGACATCGAGGTCGCCCCGAATCGTAAATTCGCGACCGGTCTTTTCGGTTACCTGGTGCTCGACATATGGCTTCAACATGTTCCAGTCAAACCAGATGGCAAATAATATGACAAGCAGCAGTAACGCGCTGAAGGTCAGCAATATAGTCTTCTTTACGGTCTTGGGACGGATCGACATAGGCGGGGCGTGCAGCCGAGGGTAGAAAAGAGCAGTTCCGATAATCTGGAATGATACTTCTGCTGCTGGCCCCACTCGGTACGTCACCGCACATTCAAGCTTTGGGAAGCGTGGCATGGGGTGTTGGTGGCTGGCAAAGCGGGAGCGACCGCAAAGCCTGCGCACGGCTTTGCGGTCGAGATTGAAACGGCATACCGGTGTTGCGAGAAGTGATCGGTTGATTTTCCCGAACACCCGGCTACTTCATGATTCTTTCGTTGTATGCTGACGTGATCTATTTAATTCCGGGTCGAGATCCCGAATCGGCGTCGCCGATCACGCCTGCTGCGCTTGTTCAAAACCTTCTCGCACCAGCAATGAGGGCCTCGCTGGTCTTTTGTTTCGACGGAAAATTTTGTTCTGTCGGGCTTGATGAATAAGTCCGACAGTCTGCTAGTACTTCCGTACGTCACGAAACAGACGATCGAATTCTTTCTTGACCACATCGTAGCACTCGCAAACGTGTGTTTCGAGTCCGGCTCTGTCGAGCACGGTAATGTGGCCGCGCCGATAGCGAATAATCTCGGCCTGTTGCAGTTTTCCAGCAGCCTCCGTAATACCTTCGCGGCGCACGCCAAGCATGCTGGCGATCAATTCCTGAGTCATTACCAATTCCTGAGAATTCAACCGGTCCAGCGTTAACAATAACCACCTGCACAACTGCTGTTCGATGGTATGGTGCCGGTTGCATACGGCGGTCTGCGAGATTTGCGTGATAAGCGCCTGAGTGTAGCGCAACAGCAACCGTTGAATCGGGCCTCCTTGATTAAACTCTTGCAACAGAAGCGAGGCTTTCAGCCGGTAGCCATAGCCGGCAGTTTGCACAGTGGCCCAGCTCGGCGTACTTTCACCGCCCATGATCAGCGAAATACCGAGCAAGCCCTCATTACCCACCCCCGCGATCTCCGATGACGCGCCATTTTCCAGGATATAGTGCAGGGAAATGATGGTGGAAGTTGGAAAGTAGACGTATGGAAGGCGTCCTCCAGATTCGCAAAGAACGTCCCCAAGCGGCATATGAACCAATTCCAGGTGCGATTTTATGCGTTCAAGTTCAATCGCCGGCAAAGCGGCAAGGAGACGATTCTGGTCGGGCTGATGTGGAGGAGGGCTTAGCATCCGCTACAGAAATTTTTTTATAAAAAAAGTAAGCGCAGCGTGGGCGTGGTGGAATGAAATAAAAAAATCAAAAGATGGCAAATGCTTGAGGCCCTTCATCCTTCCACCAGCCGGTTCCCATCCAACTTATGATAGCATTTATCTTAGAATGCAAATTCTGTCAAGCATAGCCTTTTTACGGAGTATTCCATTTTATAGAGTGGTATTTTGTGCGCTAGCGTACATACTATGGATGAGCCAAATTTTTATCATTGCTCCTTAGCTGAATAATAGCAGGCTTGCAGTATCGGGGATATTTGCGCAATAGGGGGAGCGCATCGAGAGTTGCAGCGATTCCACAGCAGATGCTGTAGGCAAAGGTGGGCGCAAAGTCTCTTTGAAAAATTCCGGGCTCATAGGTGAGTTGTAAAAGAGACTACTGCGCGATAAGACTTATTTCCCAAAACTGCTGCTTGCAAGAAGGAGTTGACAAATATCGTAGTGTTACTCTTCCTGCTTATACTATTTGCTCTGCCGCTAAGGAGCTACGCAATCGGAGAGGTTTACATCGTGAGGATGTTGGCTCAAGATGAGACCCACGACTCAAAGAAACCCAAACCCATCAAAGAAACGTATTTTTGATCGTGTTTAAGCGATCGCAGCCCGGAGAATAATCAAATTGAAAGCTAGAGACCTCACTGTTTCTGAGCTTTTACTTCCCATTACAGATCGGCTTAGAAAAATCGGAAGACCACGCGTCCCGCTTAGTGAAGAACTGCCGTTGCGATCTGAACTGTTCAGTGCAGATCAAATGGAGCTGTATGGCGGCATCCTTGCGGCATCTCACGAGCTATCATCAAGCTGGGGGCACGGATCAGCTCCTGGCGCGGCTGGATGAGAACGAAAATACGCTCTTCAACATCTGCACCGTACTGACGGAAGCGGTAACGGCGGATCAGTTGCTTACGCCGGCCGGCGAGTGGATATACGACAACTTCTATTTGATCGAAGAGCAGATACGTATGGCCAGGCGTCATCTTCCCAAAAACTATAGCCGCGAATTACCTCTTCTTGCGCGCGGCGGCACGTGCAAATCTTCCGCGAGTATATGACATCGCTCTGCAGGCGATCTCGCATGGCGATGGCAGGGTCGACACGGAGAGTCTCAGGCGTTTTGTCGCTGCCTATCAGGCTGTCGTCAATTTGCAGTTGGGAGAGTTATGGGCCATCCCGATCATGCTGCGGCTTGCGCTGATCGAGAATCTGCGCCGGGTCGGGGTTCACGTCGCTGCCGGCGGCATAGACCGCAAGCTTGCCGCCACCTGGGCTGGCGAAATCACGAGCATTGCCGAAAAAGATCCCAAGAGCCTGGTTCTTGTCATTGCGGATATGGCACGGTCCGACCCGCCGATGACTACGCCTTTCATTTCCGAACTGGCACGGCGATTACAGGGGCAGGGGCCCGCGCTGGCGCTTCCGTTGACCTGGATCGAGCAGAGGCTTGCCGAATCGAATCAGACGATCGACCAGATGGTGCAGTTGGGAAATCAGCAACAAGCGGCTGACCAGGTCTCGATCTCCAACAGCATAAATAGCTGCGTACGTTGGGCGCAATCGATTGGCGCGAGTTCGTCGAAACCACCAGCATCGTGGAGCAGACCTTGCGAGAGGATCCGGACGGGGTCTACAGCCGCATGGATTTTGCCAGCCGGGATCAGTATCGGCATGTGGTGGAGCGTGTAGCCAAGGCAAGTCCGGTATCGGAAGTGGAAGTGGCGCGGCGAGCGCTCCGGTTGGCACGCGAGGCAGCGGCGGATGGCGGACGACAACGCCAGGGCGCATGTCGGGTTTTATCTCGTTGACGACGGCTTGCCCGACCTTGAGGAGGCAGTACGAGTACGCTTTTCATTCCTGGAGAAACTTTGGCGGATCGGCCGCCGCTATCCGCTTTTCCATTATCTCGGCGCGATCGTATTGATTACGGCAAGCCTGGTCGGCTTCTACTGGCCGAAGCCCATGCCGACGGCGCGAACGGATGGTTGTTGGGAGCGGTTGGCATCCTGTCGCTTTTTGCGGTGAGTCAACTGGCGGTGGCGCTGGTCAACTGGGCGAGCCCTACTACTGGTAAGACCCCATTCGCTGCCCCGCATGGATTTCTCCAAAGGAATACCTCGCGACATTTCAAACACTGGTTGTGGTTCCCACCATGCTGACAAGCCAGTCGGACGTGCCCAACCTTGTTGAAGCGCTTGAAGTCCGATTTTTGGCCAATCGCGACGATAATCTTGACTTCGCGTTTATTGACCGATTTTCGGGATGCGGATCAGGAAACGCTTCCCGAAGACGCAACTACTGTTGGAGCCGCACGAACAGGCATTGAGGAGCTGAATAAAAAATATGCCAGCGGCGCTGCGGATGACACGATTGGGAGCGGCCGACGGCTCAGCGGTAAAAGGTAAGGATAGCCTTTTTTTTCTATTTCATCGCCCACGCCGGTGGAATCCTAGGAACGGCTCTGGATGGGTCATGAGCGTAAACGCGGGAAACTTGCCGATTTGAATGCTCTTTTAAGCGGGGCGCGGAAGCGATGCGTTTTCCCTTATCGTCGGCAATACGGCGGTGCTGTCGGAAGTGAAATATGTCATCACGCTCGATACCGATACTCAGTTGCCGCGGGAGACCGCCCATCAATTCGTGGGTGCGATGGCTCACCCGCTGAATCGCCCGAGGCTCGAAGAAAACTCCGCGGAGGGGAAGAGTCGCACTGGTAACCGAGGGTTATGGGATTCTGCAGCCGCGGGTTGCGGTAAGCCTGTCGAGTACAAACCGATCGCGATACGCATGGCTTTTTGGCGGCGAGGCCGGCATTGATCCATATACGCGTATTGTCTCCGACGTTTACCAGGATCTGTTTTATGAAGGCTCATTTGTCGGAAAGGGAATTTATGACGTCGATGCGTTCGAGCAGACGGTTTGCCGCCGTCTTCCCGATAATCGAATTCTGAGTCATGATCTTCTGGAAGGATGCTATGCGCGGGCGGGTTTATTAAGTGACGTGGAGTTATATGAGGAATTTCCTTCACGCTACAGCGCGGATGTAAGCCGCCGCCATCGGTGGATTCGAGGAGACTGGCAACTCGCCAGTTGGTTGTTGTGGCGCGTACCGGGGCCGCAGGGAAGCTATCAGCCAAATCCGCTATCCGCATTGTCGAGGTGGAAGCTGATGGACAATCTTCGGCGCAGCCTGGTTCCGGTAGCCATGACGCTACTTTTGTTATTGGGTTGGATGGCATTACCCATGCATGGTTCTGGACATTGGTGGTTATCGGTACGCTGTTTATTCCTGCTGCGATAACCGTCATAGTCGGATTTGCTGAACAAGCCAAAAGAAGTCGCGCTGCGTTCTGCACATTATCACCTCCATGCGCACGGCTGGCCGACAATTCGGGCAGGTAGCATTCACACTGGCCTGCCTTCCATACGAGGCTTATTTCAGTCTCGATGCGATCCTGCGCACCCACGTGCGGCTATTTATCACGCACCGCGGGCTTCTTGAATGGAATCCCTCCCATTAAGCGGAACGTGGGACCGATCCGGCTGACGTGAAGGATGGGCGCACCGGTCTCGGCGCTTCCTTTCGATCGATGTGGATAGCACCTGTAACGGCAATCGCCGCGGTGGCGGGAATGATGGTTACAGCGCCATTGACATTGATAGGCGCATTGCCTGTATTGTTGTTATGGGCTGGGTCTCCCGCTATTGCCTGGTGGATAAGCCGGCCGCTTCCTCCCCGCAGCACAGAGTTGACCATTGGTCAGATACATTTTTTGCGCCAGATTGCACGCCGGACATGGCTTTTCTTCGAGACTTTCGTAGGCCCGGAGGATAACTGGCTGCCACCTGACAATTTTCAGGAGTATCCGGTCGCGGCTATCGCGCATCGGACGTCGCCGACCAACATGGGTCTGGCGCTACTGGCCAATATTACCGCCTACGACTTCGGCTATATCGGTACCGGACAGCTCATTGAACGCACCACGAATACTTTGGAGTCGATGGAAACACTTGAACGGTATGCCGGTCATTTCTACAATTGGTACGATACAAAAACAAAGACGCCATTGACGCGCTATGTCTCTACAGTGGATAGCGGCAACCTCGCGGGTCATCTGCTGACATTGCGCGCCGGTCTATTGGAAATATCCGATGAGCCGATTATTCACGAGCATTTATTTCTGGCACTGGCCGACACACTGCAGATACTTGAAAAAACCGCCGGTTCCGTCCCTGCAAATTCTTCTTTGGCACAATTCGAAAAAGCGCTCGCGATCGCAGCAGAGGTGCGCCCGGTCACAATCGCGAGCGTGCGGGTTGATCTTGATCGGCTAGCTACCTGCTCCAGGGCGATTATTCGCGAGATTACCGAAGAGCCGGTAACTTTGGCCTCCAGCGAAGCTCATGAGTGGGCAGCGGCGTTGAATAAGCAATGTGAAAGCGCGCTGGCGGAATTGATCAGCCTTGTGCCCCAATCCCTGCTGGCTGCTGCCATGGATGGTGCGGATGTAACACACTCCGATGGAAAACCCTTCCTTGCGACAACTCGCGAGCCAAGGTAGCGCGGCTGCGCTTGATCATCTGGCCAACCTTGAACGCCTGGCACGTCAGGCAGGCGACATGGCGCAGATGGACTATGGCTTCCTGTTCAACCATGCGCAGCGGCAACTCGCAATAGGATATAACGTCGGTGAACATCGGCTGGATGCCAGCTACTATGATCTGCTCGCATCGGAGGCAAGACTCTGCAATTTTGTCGCAATTGCCCAGGGAGAGTTGCCGCAGGAAAGCTGGTTTGCGCTTGGGGCGCATGCTTACCAGTTACGGCGGCGAAGCGACTTTACTGTCCTGGAGCGGCTCGATGTTCGAGTATCTCATGCCGCTGCTGGTAATGCCCACGTTCGATAACACACTCCTGGATCAGACCTGCAAGGGGGCAGTCAATCGCCAAATTGCGTATGGTGAGGAACGCGGAATCCCCTGGGGTATCTCGGAATCCGGCTATAACGCCGTCGACGTTCAATTCAACTACCAATATCGCGCATTTGGCGTTCCGGGGCTGGGGCTCAAGCGAGGCCTCGGCGAAGATCTGGTCGTTGCACCCTATGCCTCCGTGCTGGCGCTAATGATCGCTCCGGAAGCCGCCTGCCGTAACCTTCAGCACCTTGCCGCCCAGGATATGGTCGGTAAATTCGGCTTTTACGAGGCTGTCGACTATACGCCATCGCGGCTGCGCCGCGGTGAAACGCGCGCCCTGGTGCGCTCGTTCATGGCCCATCACCAGGGTATGAGCTTACTTTCGCTGGCGTATTTACTGCTGGATCGCCCGATGCAACGGCGGTTCGAGTCTGAGCCCTTATTTCAGGCAACAATTTTGTTGCTTCAGGAACGCATCCCCAAGGCTACCGTTTTCAGCACACAAGCGCCCGAGCTTCCCGACGTGCGTATCATCAAGGAGCTCCCGGAGATGCCAGTGCGGCTTCTATCGAGTGCAAACACCCCTATTCCGGAAATACAGCTTCTATCAAACGGCCGCTATCACGTCATGGTAACCAATAGCGGCGCAGGAAGCAGTCGCTGGAAGGACCTTGCCGTTACCCGCTGGCGGGAAGACAGCACTTGCGACTATTGGGGAAGTTTCTGCTATCTGCGCGATGTGGAGAGTGAAGAGTTCTGGTCGAATACATACCAGCCTACCTTGAAAGAACCCAAGCGTTATGGGGTCGTCTTTTCGGAAGGACGGGTCGAGTTCCGGCGACGCGACCTTGATTTTGATACGCATACTGAAATTACAGTCTCGCCCGAAGATGACATCGAGCTACGCCGGGTCCGCATCACTAATCGTGCCTGGACACGCCGGACAATCGAAGTGACGTCATATGCTGAGGTAGTGCTCGCGGCGCAGGCGGGTGACGCGCAAGCACCGGCTTTCGGGAATCTTTTTGTGCAAACGGAAATATTGCGCAGACCGGCATGCGATTCTATGCAGCAGGCGCCCGCGCTCCCAGAGCGACACGGTGCCCTGGATGTTTCATCTGATGGCGGTACATGGTGTCGCTACCGAGGAAATCTCATACGAGACGGATCGCATGGTTTTCATTGGACGAGGAAACGACGTGTCCGCACCGCAGGCGATGATAACGTCGGGGCGGCTTTCCAATAGCTCAGGCTCGGTTCTCGACCCGATCGTGGCTATTCGCAAGTCCGTAACCATCGAACCGGGAGAATCCGCGACGATAGATATCGTTACCGGAGCCGGAGATTCCCGTCATGCCGCCATGCATCTGGTCGAGAAGTATCAGGACCAGCACATGACGAACCGCGTCTTCGATCTTGCTTGGACTCACAGTCTGGTTGTACTGCACCAGCTTAATGCGACTGAGTCCGACGCGCAATTATTCGGCCGGCTGGCTGGTTCGGTACTGTATGCGAACGCTTATTTACGCGCTGATCCCGCCGTGCTGAGCAAAAACCAGCGCAGCCAGTCGGGACTGTGGGGATACGCAATTTCCGGCGATCTGCCCATTGTGCTGCTGCAGATCAGCGATGGCGCCAACATCAATCTGGTGCGCCAACTGGTACAGGCGCATGCCTACTGGCGCGTGAAGGGGATCGCTGTCGATCTGGTGATCTGGAATGAGGACCATTCGAGCTATCGTCAACTACTGCACGATCATATCATGGGCCTGGTGGCGGGAAGTGCCGAAGCTCACGTGCTCGATCGTCCAGGTGGCATTTTTATCCGCCGCGCGGAACAGATTGCCTCCGAGGATCGGATCCTGATGCAAACCGTAGCGCGTGTGATTATTCTCGACAGCAATGGAAGTTTGATGGAACAGTTGGCTCGCCGGCTACCTGCGGATTTACCGGTTCCAGCGGCTGGACTGGAGCGGGTACGTCGGCCTGATTCCGGACAGAGTGTCGAGCTGCCGGACCGGAAACTGCTCTTTGCCAATGGGCTTGGGGGATTTACTGCCGATGCACGCGAATATGTCATCACGACCGGAGCGGGTCAGACGACACCCGTGCCTTGGTCAAATATCCTGGCGAATCCGCAATTCGGTACCGTTATCTCGGAGAGCGGTCAAGCGTATACCTGGCGCGAAAATGCGCACGAGTACCGCTTGACCCCATGGCACAACGATCCTGTTTGCGATGCCGGTGGAGAGACATATTACCTGCGAGATGAAGAAACCGGCGATTTCTGGTCGCCGACAGCGTTGCCAAGCCCGGGAGCAGCGCCATATGTTACCCGGCATGGATTTGGTTACAGTGTCTTTGAACACATCGAGGATGGCATTCATTCTGAACTCTGGGTCTATGTCGCCCTTGACGCTTCTATCAAATTCACAGCACTGAAAATACGCAATGAATCCGGGCGACCGCGCCAGCTTTCGGTAACGGGCTGTGTAGAATGGGTATTGGGGGATTTGCCCGAGAAGAGCAGAATGCACGTCGTTACCGAGATAGATCCCGCTAGCGGAGCGTTGCTTGCACGCAATCCTTACAGCAATGAATTTTCAGGTCAGGTTGCTTTTTTTGATGTAGACGATAAAGGGCGCAGTGTAACCGGCGACCGAACCGAGTTTATAGGCCGCAACGGTAGATTGAGTAATCCAGCTGCAATGAGGGTCAAAGAACTTTCAGGACGAGTGGGGCCAGGGCTTGATCCCTGTGGCGCTATCAGGGTTCCGCTTGAATTATTCGATGGCCAGACGCAAGAAATTGTGTTTCGTCTGGGCGCCGGGCTTCATACTGATGATGCCCTCAAGATCGTGCGGCGCTTCCGTGGGATTACGGCTGCGCATGAGGTCCTTAAAAACGTACACCGTTATTGGGTGCGCACACTCGGCACTGTACAAGTGGAGACGCCCGATCCGTCGGTAAACGTAATGGTAAACGGCTGGCTGTTGTATCAGGTTATCGCCTGTCGGTTGTGGGGACGCAGCGGCTATTATCAATCGGGCGGGGCTTTCGGATTTCGTGATCAGTTGCAGGATGTGATGGCGCTTGTTCACGCTGAGCCCGCTCTCGTGCGCGAGCATCTGCTATTGTCGGCTTCGCGCCAATTTATAGAAGGAGATGTTCAGCATTGGTGGCACCCGCCAGCGGGCCGCGGCATCCGGACGCGCTGTTCGGATGATTATCTATGGTTACCCCTAGTGGCGTGTCGTTATATTGGAACCACCGGCGATATCGGCGTACTGGATGAGTCTGCTGGTTTCCTGGAAGGTCGGCAGGTCGGTGCTGATGAAGAATCTTACTACGATCTTCCCGTTCATTCTGAAGAGGTCGGGACGCTGTACCAGCATTGCGTGCGGGCCATCGTGCATGGTTTGCGATTCGGCGAGCACGGTCTTCCGCTGATGGGCAGCGGCGACTGGAACGACGGCATGAATCTCGTTGGTTTCCACGGGCGAGGGGAGAGCGTCTGGCTGGCCTTCTTCCTGTACGACATACTCATCCGGTTTTCCGAAATTGCCGAACGGTACGGAGACACGGCATTCGCAGGACGATGCCGCGCCGAAGCTGATCTGTTACGCAAAAATATAGAACTACATGGTTGGGATGGCAAATGGTATCTTCGCGCCTTCTTCGACGACGGCTCTCCCCTGGGCTCTACCAGTAATCCTGAATGCCGTATCGATTCGATTGCGCAGAGCTGGTCGGTTTTGTCCGGAGCGGGCTCCGCCGAGCGCCAGCAGCAGGGAATGGAAGCGGTGGATCAGTACCTCGTTCGACGTGATGCCCACCTGATCCAGCTTCTTGATCCACCCTTCGATAAATCGCCCTTGAATCCCGGGTATATAAAAGGTTATGTGCCAGGCGTGCGCGAGAACGGCGGCCAGTATACGCACGCCGCCATCTGGGCGACGATGGCTTTTGCCGTTGGGAGATCATAAACGCGCATGGGAATTGCTGGAGATGATCAATCCGGTAAACCACGCGCAGACCCCGAGGCGGTTACGGTCTACAAGACGGAGCCATACGTTGTCTCAGCCGATGTTTACGCGGTTTCCCCCACACGGGTCGCGGTGGATGGTCGTGGTACACCGGTTCTGCCGGCTGGCTGTATCGCCTGATGCTGGAAACATTGCTTGGCCTCACGCTGGCGGAGGACAAGCTGTACTTCAAACCTTGCCTCCCGGCCGAATGGAGCACGTTCACCGTCAAGTACCGCCATGGAGAAACGATCTATGACATCACTGTCGCCCAGTCAGTCAGTCGGTGAGGACAACGAAAGTGTCACTATTGATGGCGTTGGTCAGCAGGATTTGGCGATTGCACTTTGTGGATGATGGAGCGCCGCATACTGTCGAACTCCGGCTGGGTAACTCTGGAATTCGGCAGTAGTTCAGCAGATTCGGCAGAAATGATGGGCGGTTGTTTTGAAATTACCTGTCGGCATATTAGCCGCAGGAAGCCTTCCGACCGGAATGGGTATCTGTCAGGCGCGGTTAGGGTCGTTCCAGGAACTTGATGGAAGAGGCAACCATCGCAGAGCACGAATGACATGAAGGAATCACGGCGTTATTTAATGAAATCGTTGTTCTCCTGTAAACTCTGTTAGAGCCCGAGAGTTGGGGCCGGGAGGCCTTCCTAAGCCAGAGGAGCAGGTGAGCCGGCGAACGGTATGCCGGATCTCAGAGCAGGGCGTAGGGCAGGCATCGTGGCTTTAGCAATCCCGGCCATGAGGCTCTGCGTATACTGCTGAAGTAGATAACGTAGCGGACTGCCCAGCTCGAATTCTCTTCGGAGATTAGTTGCTTTAAGCCGATAGCCAAAACCGCCGCGCTGCACCACTGCCCGGTGTTGGGGCGATTTTTCGGCCCATAAGCATGGAAATGCCGAATACACCTTCGTTGCCGATAACGGCAATTTTCACGGGCTCTTCATCATCGATGATTTTGAGCAGGGAAATAATACCGGTGGTGGGGAAATACACAAGGTCTAATTCGCCACCATTTTCGTAGACCGCCCATCCTTGAGGCAGGGATACAAGCTCAAGGCAGGATTGCAACCGCTCGTAATCCTTCTCGGGGAGAGCGGCCAAAAAAAGATTTTGCTTAGGTGTGTGTAGATATGACATTACGTTCCTCTCTATTCGCCTGTCTCGACGAAAACTGTATATGGGCCGGCTGATAAGTGCATGCGCGCGGGGTCTTGCGCGCAATTGACACGATACATATAAACTAAAGGATCGTATGTGCGGTGACCGACAGACGGGTATTATGAAAAGGAATAAAAAGGTCTAACGAAGATAATGTGCGAGTAGCAATTTTGAGTAGGAATGTTGCTTCGGCCACATTTTCTGCAATGTTCCCGTTTCTCGTTTTTCGTAAGAGACAGATGAAAAGCAGCGATCTGTAGAATAGATACAAATAGTATATACCCTATCAACTTGCCTGGAGGATGTGATGGCCAAGACCGCCAAGGAAACAAAAGAAAAACTCATTAAAGACTTTCGGTCTGTTATTGCCGATACTGAGGAATTAATGAAATTCGTGAGCAACGAAGGCGGCGGAAAGGCGCAGGCATTGCGCGACAAGATCGACGACAACCTGAAGGAGCGCCAAGGAATATCTGCAAAATATTGAAGGCGCTGTAGTGGATAAATCCAAGGTTGCGGCACGGGTAACCGATGACTATGTACATGAAAATGCCTGGCGGACCATCGGACTGGCGGTTGGGGTTGGTGTTCTCATTGGGCTCTTGATGAGGGATCGGGAATAACCGGCTTCGTGAACCTGAATGCCCATCAGGAAGAGTGGATGGTCAAGCCGGAAGCGCAAAGGAGTTTTGATTAGGCCGAGTCGCAGTGCGCTGGACTATCCAGTTGTCTGCCACCAATAGAATGGGGGAACCGATCATGAAAATACGTGTAGCTCTTGCCACATTTTCTGTCTTGCTTTTTACGGGGGGTAGCGCTTGGGCAGCCACCTTCAGTAGCTTATATACCTTTGGAGACAGTCTTTCGGATATTGGAGATAGTCCCTCTGCTGCTACAAGCATTTACAAACTCCTCGGTGACAATTGCGACCCTTCTCATCCCTGCGGCCCTTATTTTCATGGCCGCTTCTCGAATGGACCCGTTGCTACGGAATACTGGCAGGCTCCCTTTTCCCGGCGGAGGGAACAGTACCAATTTCCGCAGCTACTCGGTGGGCGGCGCCACATCGGGTGTGGGAAACATCGGGGACGGAGGCAGTGCAACCGAGCCGGGCGTTTTAACATACCAGGTATAAACTTGAAGCCATTGCCGGGCATGCAGCAGGAGGTGGAGCGTTACATGAGAGATTCGGGGGGCGTAGCCGATCCCAACGCTTTATATGTCGTATGGGGCGGCAGCGATGACTATCTGACACACAATTCTCCCGTTGGCGCCGCGCAAAATATTGGTTCATACGTGAGCACGCTGGCGGCAGCAGGGGCAAGGAATTTTCTTGTCCCGAACAGTGGGGATCTGGGACACACCCCTGAGGCCAGAACCAATGACGATGTAGCGCAGGCTCAAGCTTACTCGATTGTTTTCAATAATGAACTGGCAACTCAACTGGGAAGTGTGCATTCTAATTTTCCTGCAGCGGATATTCGTCAATTCGATACTTATTCTTTTCTGAATAATATTATTCAGGATCCGGCGGCTTTCGGATTTACCAATGTAACGAACGCGTGCGTCTCCTTGCTTATTCTTTCCTGTGATAATCCTGAGACGCATCTTTATTGGGATAGCGTTCATCCTACAACCCTGGCTCATTCCCTTCTGGGGGCGGCGTTCGCTACCACGGTAACCAGCGCGGTGCCGGAGCCTGAAATTTTCTCGATGTTGGTTGCGGGGCTATTCTTGCTGGGTATCGGCGCGTACAGGCGGTCGGGCCGAGCTGACCCGGCCAGCGAGGCGTTCCATCGGGAATCCGCCGCCTGAACAGCGAAACAAGACTGAGCCATTCGAAACGGCTGCTACGAGGAGGTGGTCTCATATGCTGGTAACATTCAAGAGCGATGCGTATGCGGATATAATGATGTTTGGAGATGCAGCGCTTCGTCTATTGAAAATGATGGGGCATAGCGGAACGGTGCCCAGTGCGATATTGGCCGAGGATGTTCCGGCTGCGCTCGATCGCTTGAAGCGTGCTATTGAAGAGGGAAAATCGGGATCGCAGGAATCCGCGCACGGAGTCGGGAGGCAAGGAACCGGACGACCAAACTATAAGCCTGACTTATCGGGCAATACCTCTGATTGAGTTACTTACCGCAGCCGCGAAAAAGCACTGTGATGTAATGTGGGATAAAGTTTAAACTTTTGGCTTATCGAGCCCTCTTGAGAACAAGCAACGAATGGGCTGCTTTCTCAAGGAGACAGTAATTGCTCTCAGGAGATGAGTAATCGCCGATATTCATACTTCTCTTCCCTTGAATAGGCATTCCTGACCGGTGGCCCCTGCTACCAGTTTTTTTCGATATTGAAGCGGATACGGCGCATCATCAATATCTTCCGGCTACGGTAAATTCTGCTCGTCAATCGGTATTCTTCTGACTAGATTGTTAATAACCGTGATCAATTCAACCGGGTCGACGGGCTTGGAAAGATGATTGTCATAGCCTGCACTCATCGCCCTTGCTCTATCATCCGCCCGAGCGAATGCTGTAAGTGCAATTGCGGGAGTCTTGCCACCCTCTTTTTCAGGAAGATCTCTTACCTCGGCAATAAATTGATACCCGTTCTTGCCTGGCATGCTGATGTCGCTGATAATTACATCCGGTCTCTCGATCTTTAGAAGCTCCAGGCCTTCAGCAGCACTTGCGGCACTGATTACGTCGGCTTTGCATTGAGTCAACATTCGCTTGATGAGTTCGCACGCATCGAATTCGTCATCGACCACCAGCACTTTCAGCCCTGCTAGCGGTGGATTTTTTTCATCGAAGTACTCTCGTAGCGTGGGTGCCGGTTCATTTTTCACATTGACAGCAACAGAGAGCGGCAAATGCACGACAAACGACGACCCTTGCGCAGCGCCTGCGCTTTCTGCCCGAACTGCACCGCCGTGAAGTTCCACTAATTGTTTGACAATGGCCAAGCCCAAGCCAAGGCCGCCATATTGTCGAGTAAGCGAAGCGTCGCCCTGCCTGAAACGGTCGAAAACATAAGGCATGAACTCCGGCGCGATGCCTAGACCCGAGTCGTTGATCCTGATCTCGAGAAAGGAACTTGACTGCTCAACGACAACCTCTATCTTTCCTCCTTTTGGCGTGAATTTTAGCGAGTTGGAGAGCAAATTCCAGAAGATCTGCTGGAGACGATTAGGATCTCCTATGATCGGGCTGATGCGCGGCGCGATTTTTTTTTGCAAAGCCACTCCTTTCGCTTGCGCCGTTGGCTTGACCGACTCAACCGCTGCCTCAATCAGACTGACAACATCCAGTTGCTGCATATCGAGCCTTACTTTTCCCGAAATTATGCTGCTCATTTCGAGAAGGTCTTCTATAAGCTTATTCTGGGCGCGAGCATTTCGTTCGATGGTTTCAAGGCCTCGATGGATATCACTCGTTCTTCATATTCCCGCTCAGGATAAGTTGCGACCAGCCCAGAATCGCATTAAGCGGAGTTCGCAATTCGTGGGAAAGGGTTGCCAGAAACTCGTCCTTGAGCTGACTGGCCCGCTCAGCTTCATTTCTGGCAACGCGTTCATTCTCAAGAAGCCGTTGTTTTTCTGCGTCTGCCAAAGCTAATGCTTCGGCGAGTTTCGCGACTTCATTACTCGTCGCTTTTCCGTAACGGCTGGGGCGAATACCGCGGGTGACGCCGGCTACCTGACGGCCGAGTTCCGCCAGAGGCTGCAATATACCGAGCCGGGTGTAAAAAACGATTCCCGTCGTGGCAAGCAGAGCGATGAAGATGAGCGTCATTTCAAACATGATCTGGCGCTCGAGCCTGGCAAATCCGAGGTTCGTTTGGGTTTGCATGCGTCCGCTGAATAAATCTATGAACTGCTGAATCGGCTGCGCAACCGCTGCTTTTCCGGCAATAAAACGTTCGCTGAACAGCAACCGAATGGCGAACTCCCGATCCGGCTTGCGGCGTTTCGTGAAATTACCCTTGCCGTCATCATATAAGCCCTCAAGGGCAGCGAATGCCTGCTTTTCCAGAATGACCAGCTTTTCGGAATGCTCCAGCGCTTCTTCCAGCAAGGCATATTCCTCATTATTGAAGCCCACCCTGCGAAACATTTCCAGCAAGGGAACGGCCTCGCCTTGTTCGACGGCGGGATCACGATGCGCCGCCACAAGATGCCAATAGGTGCTTGAATAATTAAGCGGGCGCGGGCGTATTCCGTTGCGGATATCCCATATCTCCATGAAGTAGCGCTTGAAAACCGGATCCCCAGTGACCACATAAGTACGCGCCATGGTGGTAAGGTCGTCAGAGCTCTGAAGAAGCTCATGGGCAAGCAGAAGCGCCTGAAATTGGTGACGCTCGCTCTTGTTGAGTTCTTCGCGGATGCTCAGCGAATGAAACACGAGCGCGCCAATACCCGTTAGCAGCAGCACAAGGGCAATGTTGGAAAAACTGGTAAAGTTTCGGATATTCACGGGAAGCCTTCTCCGTCTGTCGTTCTCATCGAGATTTACCGCCAAATTTTATACGTCGCGACCTCCGACGGGCTATTTATTTAAAAGATGTACGGAAATAAGAGTTTATCGTTTTCTGGCTTGTACCCACCAGTATTTCATTCCCCCTGATCAGAACCCTCAAGCTACTCTATTTCTTCATTTTTATGCAACGCGACTGAAATAAACGAATGTTAAATTCTCTCCTGTGCTTATTACCCTGGAGGAAATAAAAGATGTATTCATATCGCGCTCGTTTTATTTTTGCCGTTTTCGCAATCCTGCTCAGCTTGGGTGTGGCAATCGCCGCGCTGCACGATTTCTCCGAGATTAACACTGCTGACTCTACACAAAAAATGTACGAGGATTTCAACAAGGCTTTCCTCAACCACTGGAGAGCACGAACGGGTGTCGAGGTTACGGTTAAGCAAGCCCGCAGCAAATCGGGAGTACCTATACGCGCCGTCGTGGACGGGCTTGATGTTGTATCACTTGCATTGTCCTATGATCCGGTGGCGCTGCAAAAAAGCAGCAAATTCATGTTGCCCCATTGGGTGAAGCCCGTACCGCAAAATACACCCTTTACTTCTACTATCGTATTTCTTGTACGCAAGGGTAATCCGAAGGGATTAAGAGATTGGGCCGACCTTACGCGATCGGACGGTCGAGGTGGTCACATCCGATCCAAAAAATTCCAGCAGCGCGCGCTGGAATTACCTGGCGGCGTGGGGCTATGCGTTCAGGCAGTCGGGCGGAAGCAATACGGCAGCGCTCGAGTTTGTAAGGAAGTTGTTTGCTAACGTCAAGGTGATGGATTCGGGAACGCGAGGGTCAGTCAATACTTTCGTCGAGCGCGGCGTTGGTGATGTGCTGCTGGCCTGGGAGAACGAAGCTCATCTGCTTGCCAAAGAAGGAAACGGAGATAAATTTGAGGTCATTACGCCATCTCTCTCCATCCTGGCTGAACCTACGGTCAGCGTGATCAGTGATGTCGCCGATCAGGCTGGGGCGCACGAGATGACCAAGGCTTATATCGATTACCTCTATTCAACGAAAGCCCAAGATATCGCAGGAAAACACTACTATCGTCCGCGTGATGAGAAGGT
Organism: uncultured beta proteobacterium; assembly: GCA_963850515.1. GTDB lineage: Bacteria > Pseudomonadota > Gammaproteobacteria > Burkholderiales > Nitrosomonadaceae > Nitrosospira. The sequence continues at coordinate 7,625 of CAWKMH010000077.1, read as the reverse complement.
GATCGCCAAGTATGCAATGCAATTCCCGCAGATAGAACTTTTCACTATCGACGAAGTCTTTGGCGGCTGGAAGGAAGCCCAGAATGTCCATTTCTCCAATGGCGGAGTATTCGATCAGATGCAAGGATCCAGGGCTGATCCTGCCACCGGTGAGGCTGGATAACGAAAAGCTGGTGAATACAACCACAACCACGGCACAACCGCGTGAGCTTATCAGGGCCGATTAGCTCGGTCGTTAAATTTTGCCCATGACACAGCCCTTGCCATACGCGCGCGTGTTGTTGGCGGATATCCTCAAGTCCTGCCAAAGTTCTTCCGAGTCTATTCAATTCATTCCGAGCTCCGTGCGCATTCAGGCGATAGCCTGTTCGTGCGCAGGTCGCCTTGTTGCTTCATCATCATTTCATATGTCATTTCAATTTTCAGGCCGGGCAAATCGTAGTTGCTCAAATTCAGCGGGGAGAAAGATTTCCAATTTATGTGCGGCAGCGCACTGAGCTATTATCTGTGAAGCATGATGATAGCAATCGAAGACAGCCGGTGTGAAGCATGGCGAGCATTGTATGCATCACTTTTAGCTGCCAGCCATTGGCAACCTTTTATTGAAATCTACTCTGGAGAAAAACAGCATGAATATTCAAAATAAATTAGTAGTTCTGACCATAACGCTCATCGGCGCATTATCCATTGCTGGCTGCGGCAAAACCGAGGACAAAGGGCCCAAACCGGCGACAGCACCCGAGTCGGCGGCAGCACCCGAGGCTAAAACCACGGTGGGAACGGATATTGACGACGCCACCATAACGACAAAAGTGAAATCCGCACTCCTCGCCGATGCGGATGTCAAGAGTTTCGATATCAAGGTTGAGACCCGCAAGGGTGAGGTTCAGCTTAGCGGCTTTGTAGACAACCAGAGCCAGATCGACCGCGCGATAACCATTACCCGGGGGGTCGAGGGTGTCAAAAATGTGGACAATAAGATGAGCCTGAAGACGACCGACACAACCGTGGGCGAAAAAATAGATGATGGAATCATCACCACCAAGGTCAAAGCCGAATTGATTGCTGAGCCCGGGCTTAACAGCACGGATATTTCCACGGTGACACGCGACGGCGTAGTTCAGCTTAGCGGTTTTGCGGACAACCAGGCTCAAATTGATCGGGCTGCCGAGATCGCGCGGGGAGTTGAAGGAGTGAAAAGCGTCGTCAATGAACTGAGCATCAAGAAATAAAGCAAGTACCTGTCTTCTTTTTATCAGCCGTGGCATATAAGGAGCATCAATATGAACTGGGACCAAGTAGAAGGAAATTGGAAGCAATTCAAAGGTAAGGTCAAAGAACAATGGGGCAAGCTTACCGATGACCATCTTGACAGGATCGCCGGCCGCCGGGATCAGCTTGCGGGCAGGATCCAGGAATCCTATGGGATCACCAAGGAAGAAGCGGAGAAGCAAATCTCCGAATGGGAAAAAAACCAGAAGGATCAGTACCTACTAAAGGCAGGGCGGGATGTCACGTCATGAATAGGCATCCCGCATCGTTGTCAGCATTGAGCGGTTGACCAATCAAGGAAAGCAAAAGCGGTCCAAGCCACTGCAAAAGCTGATGCCAAGACGGGGAATAAGCGTCACCCGGCCCGTGTGACTAACTAGGGAAATAATGCCGGCATAACCGGAGCCGTTGATAAATTCGTTAAAAAAGGAAGAAATCATCATGCTCTATACAATCGCAGTTGTTCTGATTATCTTGTGGCTGCTGGGATTGGTTAGCTCGTATACGATGGGCGGATTCATCCATATTCTCTTGGTAATCGCAATCGTAGTTATCCTCCTTAGGATTATTAGCGGGCGCAAGCCGCTTTGATTACGCTATACACCATCGGTCGGTACTTTAGCAAGGAGATTGGTATGCCGGAGAGTGAGCGGTGACGAGCCCGGACATGCGACCTGCGACTCATACCATAGCGAAAAGGTACCAGGTTCCTTCAAAGGCTCACTCCCACTCGATAGTCGCAGGTGGTTTGCCCGAGATGTCATAGACTACGCGGTTAATGCCGCGTACTTCGTTGACGATACGGTTGGATATCCTGGCTAACAGGGTGTATGGAAGTTCCGCCCAGTGTGCGGTCATAAAGTCTTCGGTTTGAACTGCTCTCAGCGCCACTACGTATTCATAAGTGCGCCCGTCGCCCATCACCCCTACGGATTTTACCGGTAGAAACACGGTAAACGCCTGAGAGGTTTTCTCATACCAGCCAGAGATACGTAATTCTTCAATAAAGATCGCATCCGCGCGACGCAGTAATTCAGCGTATTCACGCTTTACCTCGCCGAGTATGCGAACCCCCAGTCCCGGCCCCGGAGAGGGGTGGCGGAAGACCATGTCGTGCGGAAGTCCCAGCGCCTGAAATTGATCTCGCTCCAGGTTGCGTTTGTCAGCTCGCTCTTGCGTACCATCGTCAGCAAAACAAACAACCTATCGAATTTCAATACCATGAACCAGCGTGTCCATCGGCCGGTTGTCTGGTCCACGACCGAGCAGCTTCGTATACCAGTCTTCGGCCGCCGAAAGATCCGCGGTAAGCAATGCGGTGTAGATTTTGTGCAGGTTTATTTGTTCTCTTCGGGCCAGACTCGACATGAACGCCTGCTCAACGTTGCCGTGACAGGCGTTTCGTGGTCATGGGATCAGCCCTGCGACGGCTTCCAGCCGGCCGAAGGTATGGTGTTGATCATCCACGGCACGCCGAATCTGTCGACCAGTGAGCCGAAGCCGGGCGACCAGAAGGTCTCGCCGAACGGCATGACCGCCTTGCCGCCTTCAGACAACTGGTCGAACCAGCGCTGACCCTCAGCCTTGTCCTCGGTGTGCAGGGTGACGTCGAAACCGTTCTTGGGCTTGTCGATATTGGGGGCCCATCCGACGTCCATGTCGGCGCCCATCAGCGCCTGGTCGCCGACCTCGAGCCAGCAATGCATCAGCCAGGTCTTGTACTTCTCGTCGGTGATCGGCATGCCCGGAGGCGCGTCGCCATAGGGCATGGCTGCAGTGATCTTTCCGCCCAGCACCTTGGCGTAGAACTCGAACGCCTCGCGGCATTGGCCCCGGAAGCTCAGGCTGGTTACGATCTTCATAGTTGGCTCCTTTCGTATCGGCGGTTTCGACCCACATCAGACGAGATTGAGTTGCCAGGAGACGCCGAAGCGGTCCCGTCACGGCCAGTTAACTTTGGAGGAAGTTTCCCTCGGCTCAAGGGCCTTGAGCGTGGTGTCGGTCAGCATCTCTATCTTCCTTCAGATGGACCTTTTTACCGTCAACAGTGTGAAGACCAGAGAATGCTCCGAAGCCCGCAGAAATACCAGATTTTTTTGATATTTTTTACCGTCATGACCTAAAAGCCTTGAAGGTAAAGTTTTTGACATGGATCGAGCCAAACCCGATACCGCAGAAACTCCGGCAATAATCGATGCAGGGCATCGATAGCCGTCGATAAATAATGAGATTATTATTTATATAAACAGATACTTAAAATCTAAAATTCGGCCAAGTGCTCGAACAGCCGCGCGACCGCCTCAGCACCTGGATCGGCGTGACCGACCAATTGCTTGGCATTGACATAGGAAGCGCGGCCCGCATTCGCCTTGCTCATGTGGACAGTGCGATCGGCACCCGCACGCGCGGCTTTCGCCGCGTCGGGCAGGCTCTCTTCCAGGGCATCAAGAGCCGGCGCAAGGGCGTCGACCATGGTGCGGTCACCCGGACGTGCCCCGCCGATCTCCTGCATTCTCCGCAATCCGGCCTGCAACGCTTCGCGCATTGGCAAGCCGCTTGAGGCGGCGTCGCCCGTTGCGGCGAAGAAGATCACGAGGAGCACACCGAACGAGCCTCCCATGGTTTTGGAAAGCTCCAAGCCAATGGCGCGATAGAGCTGGGTATGGTCGGCAAGCGGCAATCGGTCCATGGCGCTGATCAGGGCGTGTGCCGCGCCGGCCAGCGTGCTGCCGGTGTCGCCATCGCCTGACTTCGCGTCGAGCGCATTGAGGTCGTTCTCGGCGGCGATCAGAACCTCGCAGCATCTGGTCAGGAACTCCCTGGTCGGCTTGTGCATCGAGGGCATCGGAACGACAGGCGTCAGGCCGTCCGGAAGCGCCTTAACCGCGACCTGGCCCAGCCGGGAGACCCGCGGCCATGCCGCCAGCGGTGTGTGCTGCTTGAGCAGGGCGATCTCGGTATCGTCGGCAGGATAGACCGAAATCGAGAAGCCATGCATGTCGAGCGACGTCATCATGGTCGCCGGCCCGACGACGTGGTTTATCTGCTCGCCAATCGCTGATCGCCGGATTTCGTTGAGGATGATCGACATCTCGATGACCGACGTGCCGCCGAGATTGTTGACCATAGCGACATGCGTCTTTCCTTCCATTGCAGCGGACAGGCGCTCGACCATGGCAGCGACAGCTTCGCTCGCGTCCTTGAACTCGACCTGCTCAACCCCGGCTTCACCGTGGATGCCGAGCCCAAGCTCGGCCATGCCGGGCGGAATGCGATCCTCCTTTGGCGAACCTGGGATGGTGCAGGTGCCTAGCGACATGCCGATGCTTTTTGTCTTCGACACGACCTTGCGCGCGGCTGCGGCGACATGCGCCAGGTCGGCGCCATTCTCGGCCAGCGCGCCGGCGATCTTGTGCACGAAAAGCGTACCGGCGACGCCGCGGGCCTGGGGCAAGTCGGGCAGCGCCACATCATCGTCGACGATGACTATCTCGACATTCAAGCCGAACTGGCGAGCGCGTTCGGCCGCCAGCCCGAAATTCAGCCGGTCACCGGTATAGTTCTTGACGATGAGCAGGCAGCCGGACGGTCCAGTCACGGCAAGGATGCCTGCCAGTACCGCGTCGACTGTCGGCGAGGCGAAGATGTCGCCGCACACCGCAGCCGTCAGCATCCCTTCCCCGACGAAACCCGCATGCGCCGGTTCGTGGCCCGATCCACCGCCCGAGATCAACGCGACCTTGGATTTGTCCCAGTCGTTGCGCACGACGACCCGGATGTGCGGATAGCCGTCGAGCCGCGCCAGCTTGCCGCCAGACGCCGCGACTAGACCATCGACGGCTTCGGTGACGATGTTTTCCCTGGTGTTGATGAACTGGGCCATGTTTTCTCCTACCTGATCCTTTGGCCGTCGGTGTCGAAGAAGAACGGCTTCACAGGTTCGATCTTCACGATGTTTCCCCTTTTCAGCGTGGGAACTCTACGGGGTCAAAGGGTTGCTCCACAAGGTCTGTGATGGCTTGTTCGATTTCTATGGCGTTCATCGTACAACCAGCTCTGGTTCGAAACCTCGGCTCCTATGCTTCCTTCCAAGGGTTGATGACGGTCACGCAAGCCGCTTCATAGGGTGCGGCGTCACGCGATGCCACGATGAAGCCGCGCGACGCTGCAATGGCCGCGATATAGCCATCTGGTGTCGGAAAACCTCGACTGCCATTCTTGGCCGTCACGGCCAGGTCGGCATAATGGCGCGCCGCATCCGTGTCGAACGGCAATACGCGATCCTTGAACAGCTCTAGCAGCTCGGTCAGGGCACGGTCGAGCATGTTCTTGCGCTTACCTGCCGATAGCGCCCGGATGCCAAACAGCAACTCGGCCAGCGTGACACTGGACAGGTACAGGGTTTCCGCAGCCTGGTCGTTCAGCCACGCCCTTACGGCCACGTCTGGCTCCGGCTTCATCGCCTCGGAAACGACTTTGGTATCCAGGACGATCATCAGTCGAAGCTCAAAGGTTTGGCCGACGTCTTGTCGCGCACACTCTCGAAGACAGCGAAATCTTCGTTAGTCAGCCCGATCTTGCGGCCGATGGTGGCCAAGGCTTCGCCCACACGCACGCGCTCCTCCGGCTTGACCGCAGCCGCCAGAATCTCGCGCACCTCCGCTTCCGTGCTGCGACCGTGCTGAGCCGCCCTCACGCGCAAAGCGCGGTGCACGTCATCCGGCACATTTCTTACAGTCAGGATTGCCATGATTCAAAACCTCCTACCTGCTTTCCATGACTTCAATCATAGAAATGCAGTCATTTGCGCAAGTATCAAACGCCACGCTCCTTCCTGCCCTCGCATTGCCTCTTCTTGACCTCGATCTACTCCCGAAACTGCGCCTTGCGCTGCTCAAGTCTGGACGGGGCCGGCTTCTGCACTTTCGCCGGCGCTGGGGCAGCGGTGGTGGGTACTTGTGCCGCTCGCTGAGCCTCACCCTGATGTGCAGGCGGCCGATCCTTACTCCGCGCGTCGGTGACGTAGTTCACCAGGCCGGCGAAGTCCGACTTGAACCCATGAGGGAACCCAGTTGGTCACAGTTTTCGATAACGGAGGTGCCTGCCTGGGCCAGTGCTATGTCGGCAAGAATGCTGGCCTGGAGCAAGGCCGAAAAGGCGGCTTTAGACCCGGAAAGTGTGGCTCATGGTCAACAGGTCAGTACCCTACTAAGTCGTCCCAGAAAAACCTCTCCAACCCTTATAGATATTAGCATTGAGGGGATACAAGGGCTGAGGAAATTGCCAGAATTGAAGTTATTTCCCCCTGATTTCTGGTGAATTCATGAAGCCTAAAAAGCAAGAGACGAGTGCCTGTGATGACCTGTTTCGTATGCGTCTGGAGCAGATGCTGGATCAACGCGACACCTTGTACCGGTTGGCGGGCAAGGTTGACTGGAATGCGGTAGAAGCGCGCTTTGGCGGACTGTATGCGGAGGAAGGCCGCCCCGGCATCCCCATCCGGCTCATGGTTGGGCTGCACTACCTCAAACACGCCTTTGACGAATCGGATGAAACGGTTGTGGCACGCTGGGTGCCTGGCCATGCCAGACGCGGGATCACTCCCACTCAATTATTAACAAGCATAAAAATACGTTTGTTTTCAAGTTGGCAGATAGTCCTTCACGCAATACCATCAAAAATGCCATGCCGCGCATTTAAGATCGACCAAGATTCCAATAATGCCGCCGATATTGGTATGCGCCATCGAGGATGCCTGCCAGCCACACAGGCACAGTCACGGTCTTGAACCCGCCGAACTGAACCAGTTGCTCACCCTCGGTGTCCAGCATCGCCACCGGCAACTCGGGCAGCATGCCAGTACCGATTCCACTAGGCGGAAACACGTTGCCGAAATCGCGCTTCAACAGCAGGTGCGACGTGGCCTTGCCTAGGAGTCTGTCGGACTCAGGTTTTCCTCTTGATCTTGGGCAGACCGTCCTTCATCGGCAGCACGGTCGACTCGTAGTTGACGGCACGCCCGGCTCGAACGGGAAGTCCGGGATCGTCGCCGCGAAGACATCCACCAGCCCCCAGCGACGGATGGTCGCCCAGCAGTGTCCGCCGCAGGCCTTGCACCACTGGCGGTAGCTCCGCTCGTCTCTACGGAACTCGTCGATCTGGTCTTCGCCCGCGGGTCACCGCTGATCCGGCTTCCAGAGCGTGAAGGCGTTCACCGGCCCGCCCGACCAGCTCCGGCAATTCTTGCAGTGGCAGTAGCCGGCGCCGGCCGGCTCGCCGCTGACCTCGATCTCGACGGCACCGCAGAAGCACTGCCCTTGTACGTCGTCGTATCTTGCGCTCATGGCGCGACC